>NZ_JASCPQ010000080.1:0-27064 GCF_029959305.1 Pseudomonas sp. PS01297 | reverse complement strand
GCCGCAGGCGGCGATAAGGTCCGAAGGACCTTCGCTTCTAAAAGCGTGACCCCTTCGGGCTCAATCGCAGCCTGCGGCAGCGGCTACAGGGTTGGCATTCTCTAACGACTCAACAACGAGGCCGTACCCGCCACGCTGAACAAGCCAGCGCTGACCTTATTGAACCAGCTTTGCCCTTTGCCGCTGCGCAGGTAGCTCGCCGCGCCGTGGGCGCCCAGGCCGTAGGCCAGCTTGCAGAGCAGGTCGAGCACGGTCCATGTTGCGATCATCACCAGCAGTTGCCCCAAAAAGGGTTGGTTGGGGTCAAGAAACTGCGGCAAGAACGCGGCAAAGAACAAAATGTCTTTCGGGTTGCTGGCGCCAAGCACAAATGCGCGCCCAAAGAGTGCGCGAAAGCGCGGTTTTGGTGCGGCGTCCGGCACTGTAGTGGCTCTTGCCGGTTGGCGCGATTGCTTCCAGCTTTGCCAGGCCAGGTAGAACAGGTACAGCGCGCCGACGATTTTCAGTGCGCTGAATAGCTGCTCCGACGCCAGCAACAAGGCGCCCAAGCCCAGTGCCGAAGCGCTGAGCAAGCAAATCGAGGCAATCACCCCACCCAAAAACGCCGGGTAAGAACGGCGCAAGCCGTAGTTCAGGCTGTTGCTGATCATCAATAACGACAGTGGCCCTGGAATCAGGATCACGACCAAGGCGGCGCTGCTGAACAGCAGCCAGGTTTCCAGACTCATCACTTTCTCCATATACCCGTACAAGCGTTTCCCGTTGCACGATCGGGGTCAGCTGATTTATGCGTTTGTATACAAATAAAGCAAGTATTGTTTTCAAATTAGCAGGTTTGTCAGCTTGAACGGCTTTGCCCCAGTGCCTGATTGATCGTCAGCCAGCCGTTCACTGCTTCTTCACCGGCTTGTTCGAAGACCCGTTGCAGCAATTTAACCTGTTCACGGCGCAGGCTGGCCTCAAAGCGGACACCGTCGGCGGTCAGTTCCAGCAGGCGCTTGCGCTTGTCGGAGGGCGGCACCACGCTGACGACCAAATCCATTTCGATTAATTGGCGCAACGGCGTATTGAGGGCTTGCTTGCTCACGCCGAGCAAGGTGAGCAGTTCCTTGACGCTGACACCAGGGTAATGGGCGATGAAAAACACGATGCGTTGATGAACCCGGCTCAGCCCGCGCCGGGCGAGCATCTCGTCGGCCTTGGCCGTGAACGCCTGATAGCCAAAGAAGAAGGCTTGCATGGCTGCACGCTGGGTGGTCGGGTTTTTAAGGTCAAGCATATTGACGTATCCAGTCGCTGAGGCGTAATTTCGGTCAACCAGTTTGACTTATTTCCAATGATTTCTGCTACGGGTGACCTCAATGGCTTTCTCCGAACGTGTATCGCGCCTTAAAAGTTCTTTGATCCGTGAAATTCTGGCGGCTGCTCAGCGTCCGGAAGTCATGTCCTTTGCCGGCGGACTACCGGCAGAGTCGATGCTGCCTAAAGTCGACTGGACCGACATGCCCGTCTCTTTGGGCCAGTACGGCATGAGCGAAGGCGAACCGGCCCTGCGTGAAGCGCTGGCCGCAGAAGCGCGTGCGTTAGGAGTCAACTGTGAGGCGAGCCAGGTATTGGTGCTCAGCGGTTCGCAACAGGCACTCGACCTGGCAGCAAAGCTGTACATCGACAAGGGCACCGAAATCATGCTCGAGGCGCCGACGTATCTGGCAGCGCTGCAAATTTTCCAACTGTTCGGCGCCGAGTGCCTGACGTTCCCGTTGCAGACCGATGGCCCGGATCTGGCAGCACTGCGTGTTCAGTTGGCTAAACACCGCCCGGCCTTTATCTATTTGATTCCGACATTTCAGAACCCGTCTGCCGTGCGTTACAGCGAAGCCAAGCGCGACGCTGTGGCCGCGCTGCTAGACGAGTTCGGTGTCACCCTGATTGAAGACGAGCCGTACCGCGAACTGACCTTTGATGGCGGCAGCGCGACGCCGATTGTCAGTCGCTTGAAAACAGCCAGCTGGATCTACACCGGCACGGTGTCGAAAACCCTGTTGCCGGGCCTGCGCGTGGGCTTCCTGATTGCCAGCCCGGATTTGTTCCCGCATTTGCTGCGGCTTAAACAGTCGGCGGATTTGCACACCAACCGTATTGGCCAATGGCAGGCGTTGCAGTGGATCGGCACCGAGAAAATGGCCAACCATTTGGCGGTGTTACGTGATTTTTACCGCGTGCGCCGTGACGGCTTCCAGGCCGCGCTGGAAGAACACTTTTCGGACCTGGCGGATTGGCAGGTGCCTCAGGGTGGGCTATTTTTCTGGCTGACCCTCAAGCAGCCGCTGGATACCCGCACCTTGCTCAAACCAGCGCTGGCGCAAGACGTCGCGTTTATGCCGGGTGAGCCGTTCTTCGCCGACCCGGACCAGAACGTGGGGAGTCTGCGTTTGAACTTCAGTCACATTGATCCAGAACGCTTGCACGAAGGTCTCAAGCGTCTGGCAATGGTTATCCGTCAAGCACACGCCGCAGAGGCGGCTTAGGAGTTGCGATGCTCAAGGTTTATGGCGATTACAACTCGGGCAACTGCTACAAAATCAAACTGATGCTGCACCTGCTGGGCCTGGAATATGAGTGGCAGTCGGTCGACATTCTCAATGGCGACACACAAACCCCTGAGTTCCTGGAAAAAAACCCGAACGGCAAAGTGCCGGTGCTGGAATTGGAAGATGGCACCTGCCTGTGGGAGTCCAACGCGATTCTCAACTACCTGGCAGATGGTAGTGACTACTTACCCACCGAGCCGCGTTTGCGCACCCAGGTATTGCAGTGGCAGTTTTTTGAACAGTACAGCCACGAGCCCTACATTGCGGTGGCGCGGTTTATCCAGTTCTATCTGGGCTTGCCCGAAGAGCGGCTAGAGGAATACCGCAAGCTGCAAAAGCGCGGTTACAGGGCGCTGGAGGTGATGGAGCAGCAATTGCAGCGCACGCCGTATCTGGTGGGTGAGCACTTCTCGATTGCTGACGTGACGCTGTATGCCTACACCCACGTGGCGCATCAGGGCGGGTTTGATCTGAGCAGATTCCCGGGGATTCAGGCCTGGATACAGCGCGTGGCGAGCCAACCGCGCTATGTCGGGATGCTGGATTAAGCGGGGACTGCCGCAGGCTGCGATGGGTTGATTTTAAACATCAATACATCGCAGCTTGCGGCTGCTACTGGCGTTTAAACGCTGGCAAACCGCGTGTTCAGGTACTCAATGATCACTTTGGAGTCATACATCCAGGTGGTCTTGCCGTCTTCTTCGATCCGCAGGCAAGGCACTTTGATCTTGCCGCCTTGCTCCAGCAGGATCTGGCGATCTTGCTCGTTGTTTTTCGCGTCGCGCAGAGCCACCGGCACGTTCAGGCGGCGCAGGTTGCGGCGGGTTTTGACGCAAAACGGGCAGGCGTGGAACTGATAGAGGGTCAGGCCTTTGGCTGCCTGATCAACTTTTGCCTGGTCAGCAGCAGGGCGCTGTTTTTTGCTGGGGCGGGTAATGAAATCCCCGGCGATGATCAATTGGCCCAAACCGATGCGAAGCGCTTTGATAAACACAGTAGAAAGCCTCATGGGCAATTAAATAAAGGATGGAGCTTAGCCGAAACAGCCAGGCGAAAAAAAACCGGCGATGAACGCCGGCTCTTTTATGCCCGGATTACTTGATCAGGCTGAGAAACTCACTGCGTGTGGCCGCGTTTTCGCGGAACTCACCCAGCATCACCGAGGTGATCATCGACGAGTTTTGCTTCTCGACGCCGCGCATCATCATGCACATGTGCTTGGCTTCAATCACCACGGCAACGCCCAGGGCGCCAGTGACTTGCATCACCGCGTCGGCGATCTGACGGCTCAGGTTCTCTTGAATCTGCAGGCGACGGGCATACATGTCGACGATACGTGCGACTTTCGACAAGCCCAGCACTTTACCGCTTGGGATGTAGGCCACGTGCGCCTTGCCGATAAAAGGCAGCAAGTGGTGTTCGCACAACGAGTACAACTCGATGTCCTTGACCAGCACCATTTCGCTGTTGTCAGAGCTGAACAAGGCACCGTTGGTGACTTCTTCGAGGGTCTGCTCATAACCGCGGCAAAGGTATTTCATGGCTTTGGCGGCACGCTTGGGCGTGTCCAGCAGACCTTCGCGGGAGACGTCTTCGCCAAGCTGACCGAGGATGGCGGTGTAGTTTTGTTCCAGGGACATTAATCTACCTGTGGGATTTTTCGCAAAGGGCAAGGGTACGGGGGCTGACTCGGCGCTGCAAGTGTGGCGATGCGCGGTTACTCGTCGCGGCCTTCCATCATGGTGCGTTTGAGCATGACGTAAACGGCGCCAGCGCCACCATGTTTGGCCTGGCAGGAGCAGAAACCCAGGACTTGGGCATGTTGGCGCAACCAGGTGTTGACGTGGCTTTTGATCATGGGTTTTTTGCCGTCCAGACGCACGGCCTTGCCGTGGGTGACGCGCACGCAGCGGACTTCAAGGCGGGTGGCTTCGCCGAGGAACTCCCAGAGCGTTTCGCGGGCCTTTTCGACGGTCATGCCGTGCAGGTCCAGGCTGCCTTCGAAGCTGATCTGGCCCAGCTTGAGTTTGCGCATTTGGCTTTCTTGCACGCCATCGCGGGCCCAGTGCAGTTGATCTTCGGGGCCGACATCAATCACAAACTGGTCAGACAAACCGTCAATGATCGTGGTGTTGCTGCGTACGATAGCGTTTTCCCGCAGTTTGGCCAGTTGCGCACGGTCAGTTTTGGGTTTGCCGGTGTCGGCGCGATCATGCTTGATCGGTTTGACACCGCGAATCTCGTTTTTGAACAGGGAAAAGTCGTCGTCTTGCATGTCAGCCTCCGCGAAGGGCGCACAGTTTACCCAAGTCGACGACAATCGGCAGGCCGATGTGTATTAGTCGCGCTTTTTCATCAGGTGCGGCGCCATGTTCAAGCCAAATGGAGCACGCATGCGCCGACGGCTACGGCGCCATAGCCAGATGCCCAGCCAACTGACCAGTAGCCCTGCGATCAGCACCAGTACGGCAGCGGTGGGGTTGGCGTTCAGGTCGCCCAGAGCCGCCGGGTGGCCGATCAGGCTGCTGGCGCCGGTCAACAGTAACGCGACGCCTGCCAGTGTCAGCAGGGCAGCCAGGGTCAGAATCAGCCATGCGCGCCAGTTTCGGTGTTCTTTAGGGCGTAAGCGTCGTGCATCAAAACCATCGGAGATCTTCATTCCGATCTTTCCTTATAGGGTATCGGCCCTTCAGACAGGAACATGGGCGGGTTGTTCCTGAGGTGCTCCGAAATCGGAGTTCAAGCTGGCGCACAGCAAGGGTGCAGATAGGCGGTCAAAGGGCGCCGCCTATCAGTGGCAGGCTCAGATGAGGTTTTTGGTTTGGGCCAGGGTGGCGAAGTTGTCATTCATGATCGCCATTTCGGTTCGCTGCACGTCTGCCGCGCTGATGACGCCGTTGGCGGTGGGCAGGTCGCGGGTGGCGCAGGCATCTTCGACCAGGGTGCAGCGAAAGCCGTAGTCTTTGGCGGCGCGCACGGTGGTGCTGACGCTGGAGTGGCTCATGAAGCCGCAGACGATCAGGTCCAGGTGACCCTGTGTTTCCAGTGCTTCTCGCAGGCGGGTGTCGTTGAAGGCGTTGGGCATGCGCTTCTCGATAATCACTTCATCGCCTGTCGGCTCAAGCCCGGCGATGAATTCGCCGCGTGGGCCTTGCGGGTCGAACATGCCGCCGACCGTGCCCAGGTGGCGAACGTGCACCACCGGGCGCTTGGCCTTGCGGGCGGCTTCGAGGAGCAGGGCGATATTGGCAGTCGCGGCTTCCATCCCGGACAGGGCCAGCGGGCCGCTGAGGTATTCGTTTTGCGCATCGATGATCAGCAGGCTGGCATTGCTCAGATTAGCTGCGGCATAACCACGCCCAGTGAGTTGAAACATCGTCTTTAAAGCGGACATTCGGGGGCTCCTTTGAGTGGGGCTTTTGCGACATTCTCCACTGGCCGAGCGTTTATGTGAATGGGCAGTCGTGTAAGCCACGCCGTTGTTGGCCTACAGCGATGTCAAGAAACATTGCAAACGTGCATAAACCTACGAAATGTAACGTTTTTAAGTTTTTTGTAACGGATTCAGACGCGTACAAATGAGTGCCCCGTATCACCGTCGGGCACAACTTTGGCCGCGTCGGAATTTGGCTGTTAGAATCGTGGGTCGATTTTGAGGAGTAAGACCGTTGATCACTTCCCGACTGCGCACACTGCGCGACCATATTCGCTGGGCTGTTAGCCATTTTCACAGGGAAGATCTATTTTTTGGTCATGGCACCGACAACGCTTGGGACGAGGCTCGTCAACTGGTGTTGGGTGCGTTGAACCTGCCGTGGGAAATTGCTGACAGCTACCTCGATTGCCGCCTTGAAGACGACGAACTGGTGAACCTTCAGCATTTGCTCAAGCGCCGCATTGAGGAGCGCGTGCCCACGGCGTACCTGCTGGGCGAAGCCTGGTTCTGCGGCATGTCGTTTATTGTCGATGAGCGCGTGTTGATTCCGCGTTCGCCGATCGGTGAGTTGATCGAAAAACGTTTCGAGCCGTGGCTGGGGGCTGAACCGGCGCGCATTCTTGACTTGTGCACCGGCTCGGGCTGCATCGGTATCGCGTGTGCCGATGAGTTCCAGAATGCCGAGGTGGTGCTGGCGGACCTGTCGTTTGAAGCGCTGGAAGTGGCCAATCAGAACATTGAGCGCCACGGCGTCGATGAGCGTGTGTACACGGTGCAGGGCGACGGCTTTGATGGCTTGCCGGGCCAACGCTTTGACTTGATCGTGTCGAACCCGCCGTATGTGGATGCCGAGGACTTTGCCGACATGCCTGCCGAGTATCAGCACGAGCCCGAGTTGGGCCTGGCCTGCGGTGATGACGGTTTGAACCTGGTACGGCGGATGCTGGCCGAAGCAGCGGATCACCTGACCGAAAAGGGTTTGTTGATTGTCGAAGTGGGCAACAGCCAGGTGCATGTTGAAGCGCTGTACCCGGAAGTGGATTTTGCCTGGCTCGACTTTGAACATGGCGGCCACGGCGTGTTTATGCTGACTGCTGAGCAGTGCCGCGAGCATCAGGCGCTGTTTGCTGCACGGGTTTAAGGGGTGAAACCTGGCAGGCCCTGCAAGGGGGCCTGCCTTCAGCGATGGGTGGCAATCCAGATCAGTAAGGCGGCCTGAAATACAGCGAACGCCACCAGGCAGGTGATGGTGAAGCGTAAACCAGTGTCTTCACGCTTGAACTTGCTGATCTTCTCGTCTTTTTCGCGCAGCTTCAGCTCTTGCTCCTGCAAGTTCTGTTCGGCCTGCTGAAGCATCTGCGCCGCTTCGAGAATCTCGACAAACTGGTTTTTTTCGCTGTTCCAGGTGTTGTACAAATCTGCCGTAAGCCCTGCCTCAATCCGCGCCTTGCGATGCAGGGCGTCTTCATAGATCACGTCAAAGCCCTGGGTGCGCAAGCAATGGTCGCGGCGCAGGCGCATGTCTTCGTGCAGGGCGTCCTTGGTCGGCAAATCGAAGCTTTCAAAGCGATAGCGTGACCATTTTTTCTGAACCCACTGCGCGCCTTGGGCCATGAGAAAGCGCCCGATACCCCGGTTCAGCGGCTCAACCAGCACGCCGCGTTCAGGGCTGATGCTGGCAAGTTGGGTGGTGTGATCGAGCCAGATATCGAGCTGGTTTTGCTCCTTGCGGACCTGTTGGCCCGGCAGCGAAATGCTCAGGCGCAGCAAGCTCTGCTCTTTGTTGTGGCGCTCGGCATACCCAAACTGGACGAAGCGCAAAGGCCGCGCCCCGGTGCTGCGATCGGTGGGCAATGGCGCCAGGCGCAGCATTTTGAAATGCTCGGGCTGCACGTCAGCCCAAGGTCGCGGGGGCGCCTCGGGCGTGGCCGGCTCTGGCGAGTCGGCGGGTTGTGATGGGGTGTCGCTCATAACGGCAAAATCCTGTGCAAGCACGATATGTCGGCTCAATGAAGACGGCCGACAATGTTTTATCGGCCGTTATGCGCAGGACTGGAGGGCTGAGCGGCATTCACTTTTGCGATAAAGCGCACAATCCGGTCACCGACTTCACCCGCGAGGCGCTGGTTAGGGTCGTTGTAGGACAGCACTTGGCGTTTGATGTCCATCGGCACAATGCGCATGACGTGGTTCATGCCGTGTACCAAAGTCAGGGACGCGTCTGGCTTGGCGGCTTTAAGCAGACGCGCATCTTTGACCTCGACCTGAATATCGTGGGTGCCCTGAATAATCATCGCCGGCATCTTCAGTGCAGCGAAGGCTTTGGCCGGGTTATAGCGCAGCAGGCTGATCAGGTAAGGCTGCACGCTTGGGCGAAAGATTGCTTCAAGGGCCGGCGGCACGTTGTCGTCGGTGTGCCCGGCTTCGAGGCTGGCGATCAGCTCAAAGCTGCGTTTGAGCAGGGCCGGCGGCAAGTTGTTGCGCTGCAATTGTTCACGCAGCAACTGACCAATAGGGCGCCCGGAACCGGCAATCGAGATAACCCCGGCGGCGTCGATGCGCGGGGCGGCCAGGACAGCAATCAGTGCACCCTCGCTGTGACCGAGCAAAAATACTTTGCCAAAACGCGGGTCGGCCTTCAGCTTGTCGCCCCAGGCCACGGCGTCGTTGACGTATTGATCGACGCTCAGTTGGCGCTCATCCGGCGCGGCCGGCAGGCTTTGCGCAATGCCGCGCTTGTCAAATCGCACGCTGGCAATGTTGTTTTGCGCCAGACGCCAGGCGAGTTTTTTCAAGCTGTCGTTGCGCCCGCCAATCGGGTTGTTGCCATCGCGGTCGGTAGGCCCGGAACCGGCAATAAGCAGGACCACCGGCACCGGCTTGTCACTTTTTGGCAATACCAACGAGCCATACAGAGTGCCGGAGCCGGTATCCAGCTCGATGGGGCGCAGCAAGACGTTGGACTGAGTCGCCGCAAAGGCCTGAGTACCAAACAGGGTTAGAACCAGAAGGAGTATTCGCAGCATCATCACGCCATCATTGTTGAAAGTGCCGGTTACACAACACCGGATGAGTAAGGTTGGAGGATGAACTACAGAGGCAGCCTGCGTATACTGGCGCGCTTAGTTATCCAAGCTTAGTTTTTAGGCTGATTTTCACGGAGCGCCCTGAATGTCCGGCAATACCTTCGGCAAGCTGTTCACTGTTACCACCGCAGGCGAAAGCCATGGTCCGGCGTTGGTCGCTATTGTAGATGGCTGTCCACCCGGGCTCGAGCTGTCTCTTGAAGACCTGCAACGTGACCTGGACCGCCGCAAACCGGGCACTAGCCGCCACACCACACAGCGTCAGGAAGCCGACGAAGTCGAGATTCTATCCGGTGTGTTTGAAGGCCGCACCACCGGGTGCGCCATTGGTTTGTTGATTCGCAACACCGATCAGAAGTCCAAGGACTACTCGGCGATCAAGGACCTGTTCCGCCCGGCCCACGCCGACTACACCTACCACCACAAATACGGCGAGCGCGATTATCGCGGAGGTGGGCGCAGTTCTGCACGTGAAACTGCCATGCGGGTAGCCGCCGGGGCGATTGCCAAAAAGTATTTGGCGACCCAGCGCATTGTGATTCGCGGCTATATGAGCCAGTTGGGCCCGATTGAAATCCCGTTCAAAACCTGGGATTCGGTCGAAGAAAACGCCTTTTTCAGCCCCGATCCGGACAAAGTGCCAGAGCTTGAAGCCTACATGGACCAACTGCGCCGTGATCAGGACTCGGTTGGGGCCAAGATCACCGTGGTGGCTGAAGGTGTGATTCCGGGGTTGGGCGAGCCCATTTTCGACCGTCTGGATGCCGATTTGGCGCACGCCTTGATGAGCATCAATGCGGTCAAGGGCATCGAAATCGGCGCCGGCTTTGCCAGCGTTGCCCAGCGCGGCACCGAGCACCGTGATGAACTGACCCCGCAGGGCTTTGTGAGCAACAATGCGGGCGGCATTTTGGGCGGTATTTCGTCGGGCCAGCCCATCGTGGCGCACCTGGCGCTCAAGCCTACGTCGAGCATCACCACCCCGGGCCGCTCGATTGATAAAGACGGCAACCCGGTCGACGTCATCACCAAAGGTCGTCATGACCCGTGCGTTGGCATTCGGGCGACCCCGATTGCCGAAGCCATGATGGCCATCGTGCTGATGGACCACCTGTTGCGTCATCGCGGGCAAAACGCCGATGTGCGTGTGACGACGCCTGTGCTGGGCCAATTGTGATTCAGCGGTCGTTGAGCGCCATGGTCTGATGGCAATGGCGCCTCTTCCTTACTGGCGTTTGTCAGGGTTTTACCTTTTTTACTTCGCTTTGCTCGGTGCTACAGCGCCTTTTCTGGCGCTGTACTTCCATCACCTCGGGTTCTCCAGTGCACGGATCGGCGAGTTGGTCGCCATTCCCATGCTGATGCGCTGCGTGGCCCCCAACTTGTGGGGCTGGCTGGGTGATTACACCGGCAAGCGCCTGCTGATCGTGCGGCTGGGTGCGTTGTGCACCTTGCTCGGCTTCAGCCTGATCTTTATCAGCAAGAGCTACGCCTGGCTGGCGCTGGTCATGGCGTTGCATGCGTTCTTCTGGCACGCGGTGCTGCCGCAGTTTGAAGTCATCACCTTTGCCCACCTGCGCGAACAACCTGAGCGTTACAGCCAGGTGCGTTTGTGGGGTTCGATCGGTTTTATCCTAACGGTGGTGATTCTGGGTCGCCTGTTTGAATGGCTGAGCCTGGATATTTACCCGGTGGCGCTGGTGGTGATCATGGGCGGCATAGTCTTGTGCAGCTTGTGGGTGCCCAATGCCCAGCCTTCGAATCAGGGGCGAAAACCTCACGAGGGCGGTTTTTTCAAGCAATTGCGCAGCCCCGGCGTGATTGCGTTTTATGTGACTGTTGCACTGATGCAACTAAGCCATGGCCCGTATTACACCTTCATCACCTTGCACCTTGAAAGCCTGGGTTACAGCCGTGGCGTGATCGGTATGCTGTGGGCGTTGGGGGTTGTCGCTGAAGTTTTGATGTTTTTGGCCATGCGCCGCATTCTGCTCAAGTTTTCGTTGCGTCGCGTATTAATGGCCAGCTTTGCCCTGGCCGCCTTGCGCTGGCTGTTGCTGGGATCATTTGCCGAATACCTGTGGGTGTTGCTGTTAGCGCAGTTGATGCATGCAGCAACATTTGGCAGTTTTCATGCGTCGGCCATGAGTTTTGTGCAGCGCAGTTTCGGCCCCGGTCAACAAGGGCAGGGGCAAGCGCTCTACGCCACCCTGGCCGGTATGGGCGGCGCGGCGGGAGCGCTTTATGCCGGTTACAGCTGGAACACACTCGGGCCGACTATCACCTTTAGTATGGCAAGCCTCGCAGCACTGGCTGCAGCCGTTATCATCGCTACTCGATTGCAAGAGGACAGGGCATGAGCCTTACCCGTGAACACTTGAGCCTGGAAATCATTGAAGCCGGGCGTTTTTTATATGGTCGCGGCTGGTCGCCGGCCACCAGTAGCAACTACTCGGCCCGTCTATCGGCCACCGAGGCGCTGCTGACGGTGTCTGGCAAGCACAAGGGCCAGTTGGGCATTGATGATGTGCTGGCCACGGATTTGTCAGGCAACAGCCTGGAACCGGGCAAAAAGCCTTCTGCGGAAACTTTGCTGCACACCCAGCTGTACAGCTGGCGCCCGGAGATCGGCGCGGTGTTGCACACGCATTCGGTGAATGCCACGGTGTTGTCGCGGCTGACGCCGGGTGACAGCATCGAATTTGAAGACTACGAACTGCAAAAAGCCTTCAGTGGTGTGTCGACCCATGAGTCGACAGTTCGGGTGCCGATTTTTGACAACGATCAGGACATCGAGCGACTGGCCGCCAAGGTTCAGCCCTGGCTTGAGGCACACCCTGACTGCGTGGGTTACCTGATTCGTGGGCATGGTCTGTATACGTGGGGGGCGCGCATGAGCGATGCCTTGCGTCAGATCGAAGCCTTTGAATTTTTGTTTGAATGCGAGTTGAAAACCCGCGCTGTGCTTAACCGTTAACGCTGACTTCACGTCGAAGAAGCCCACCGCCTGATTTCAACGGTCTGCCTGAACGGCCTGGAAAAAGCCGAAAGTGCACGCCGAAGCTGAGGAATACCCCCATGAGCAGCCTTTCTGTTTACCACGTTTCAAGCCCGGAAATACCCAACAAGGTATTGACCCACCTGGAAGACATCACCTCCACGCTGGCCGAGCAGGGCGTGCGCTTTGAGCGCTGGCAGGCGGCTGCGCCGATCCAGCCGGGCGCCAGCCAGGACGAAGTGATCGACGCCTATCGCACGCAGATTGATCAATTGATGACTGAGCAGGGTTACGTCACCGTTGACGTGATCAGCCTCAACAGCGACCACCCGCAAAAAGCCGAGCTGCGCGCCAAGTTCCTCGATGAACACCGTCATGGCGAAGATGAAGTGCGCTTCTTCGTAGCAGGCCGTGGGCTGTTTACCTTGCATATTGGCGACTATGTGTATGCCGTGCTGTGCGAAAAAAACGACCTGATCTCAGTGCCAGCGGGCACCCCGCATTGGTTTGACATGGGCGAGCACCCGCACTTTGTGGCCATCCGGTTGTTTAACAACCCTGAAGGCTGGGTGGCCAACTTTACCGGCGAAGACATCGCCAGCCGCTTCCCGCGCCTCGAAGACTAAGGACCCCGTATGCCGATCAAAGCCATCCTCACTGACATTGAAGGCACCACCAGCGCCGTCAGCTTTGTGTTTGACGTGTTGTTTCCGTTTGCGGCCAAACACCTGCCTGACTTCGTCCGTGAACATGCCGAAGACCCTGAGGTTGCGATGCAACTGGGGGCGGTGCGTCTGGACAGCGGCGAGCCCGAGGCGGACGTTGAGCGGGTAATCGAGATCCTTCAACAGTGGATCGCCGAAGATCGCAAAGCCACGCCGCTTAAGGCGCTGCAGGGCATGATCTGGAAGCAGGGTTACGAGGCGGCCGAGTTGAAAGGGCACGTCTACCCGGATGCCGTCGAGGCCCTCAAGGCCTGGCATGAAAAGGGCTATGACTTGTACGTGTACTCGTCAGGTTCGATCCAGGCGCAACAGCTGATTTTTGGCTGTTCGGAGGCGGGTGATCTGACCCCCTTGTTCAGTGGCTATTTCGACACCACGTCCGGGCCCAAGCGCGAAGCCCAATCGTACCGGCACATCACCGAAGCCATCGGCTGCCCGGCGGGGAAAATCCTGTTTCTATCGGACATCGTCGAAGAGCTGGACGCGGCGCAACAAGCCGGGATGCAAACCTGTGGTCTGGCGCGAGAAGGCTGGAAGAAGTTGGGTGATCATCTGACGGTCA
This sequence comes from Pseudomonas sp. PS01297, assembly GCF_029959305.1. Lineage (NCBI taxonomy): Bacteria > Pseudomonadati > Pseudomonadota > Gammaproteobacteria > Pseudomonadales > Pseudomonadaceae > Pseudomonas > Pseudomonas sp. PS01297. Next base: position 13,666 of record NZ_JASCPQ010000080.1, on the reverse strand, counting down.
GCAGCTTTGCCGATATAGATATTTAATCTTTGAACGTGAAGGAGCGAGCTTGCTTGCGATCTTTGAAGTTGGAAAGATCGCGAGGCAAGCTCGCTCCTGCAGTTTGATCAGGCTTTTATCAACGCGTGTGATAGGTCGGCAGGGCAAAGCGGTGCTGGCTTTGCAGCAGTGAAATGGTCGGCAGTTCACTGGCCGTACCTGCCAGATCACGACGAATCGCGCTGATCACCCAAGTCAGTTGCTCTGCGGTGTGCAACTGCGCGTATGAAATGACCCGCTGAGTCTGTTTACCTTCGCTGTCACACAACGTCAGCAATACACCGCCATCCGGGCGGGGCTTAACGTTGACGGTGTAGTTCGAAAACAGGGACGCGAATTTTTCTTGGATCAGGCTCATGTCAATCAGCTCCATTAGCTCATCTGTGCTTGCATGGAGAGATAGTTGCAGTGATTGTGCCAGTACGCCTGTCTAATAAAATCCTTTTAAATCAATGTCTTAGTTTTTAGTTGAGATGCAGGGTTCGTGCATTTTGCATGAATGGCCATCATGCATCCTGCATTTTGCCCAGTCACACAGTTTGTTGGCGTGTTTGTACAAAAGTCGTTTACCGATTGATTGTCTCTATGACGCTCTTGAGTAAAAAGGGGATGACACCGTTGGCCGCTCTCGGGAAACTACGGCTTTCTGTAGTCAACCTGGAGCCTCAAATGTCAGACAACAAGCCAGCCGATCAGCAACGGCAGATGACCCCCGAGGAAGCGGCTGAGTTTGCCGAGCAGGTTTTCAATAAAGCCCGCGAGGGCGACGCCGCCATGCTGGCAGCTCTGATGAGCAAGGGCTTGCCGCCGAATCTGCGTAATCACAAGGGCGACACCTTGCTGATGCTGGCCAGCTATCACGGGCATGTCGACGCCGTGAAGGTGCTGCTTGAGCACAAGGCTGACCCTGAAATTCGCAATGACAACGGTCAAAGCCCGATTGCTGGCGCGGCGTTCAAAGGTGACCTGGAAATGGTTAAAACCCTGATCGCGGGCGGGGCGCAAGTTGAAGGCGCTTCGTTTGACGGCCGTACCGCCTTGATGATGGCAGCAATGTTTAATCGCACCGAAATCATCAAGTACCTGGTCAGCAAAGGCGCCGATCCAAAAGCCAAGGATGCCAATGAGATCACCGCGCTGGATGCCGCCAAGACCATGGGCGCAACCGAAAGCATCGCGTTGTTGAACGCGTTGTTAGGCTGATTACATGCCCTTGAGGCGCGCAATTGATATATCCTGCGCGCCCTCAATTTTCTTTGTGACAGGCCTGCCCATGAAAAACACTCTCGTTGAACTCATCAGCAAAATCAGCTCTGGGTGCATGGGCGACGAAGAAATTGCAAAAATCGCTGAGGAAGCAGCGCAGGCCTACGCTGATCAAGACGCCTTTCTGGCGGCAAACCCGGACATCAACTACGACGACACTTACCCTATTGCGTTGGGCGAGTGGGTCGTTATCGGCAGTTTGCCGGAAACGGTCCTGTTCCAGGCTGACACTTATGTCGACCTGTTCTCCCAGATCGTTGCCTCGTTTGGTCCTGGCGTGCCTTTCAACATCAAGCCCAAGCAACTGGCCAAAACCGAAGCGCTGACGGCGCTGAACCGTATCCAGATCCAGATGGGCAGCATGAACCCTGAGAACGGTGGCTATGTGCTGCTGAACCTGAGCCAGCCGCTGGATGATGAACTGCAAATGGTGCTGGTGTATGGCAATGACGTGCCACGCGTGCTGGCCTTGTGTGCCGAGGTAGGCATCAGTGCTGCGCCTGCGCTGGAAGCCTTGAAGGTCGCTGTTCACGTTTGATGCCCGACCTGCAATAAAAAACGGAACCCTCGCCGCTGCTGACTATCCTAATTAAACACGCACTCACTCAGGAGCATCACCATGGGGTCGACGTTTAATGGTCTGGTAGGTCTGATTATTCTGGCGCTGGATATTTGGGCCATCATCAATGTGCTCAAAAGTAACGTCGGAACCGGGATGAAAATCCTTTGGGTGCTGTTGATTATCTTCTTGCCGGTGCTCGGCCTCATTATCTGGGCCATCGCCGGGCCGCGAGGCAATGTGCGCATTTAAGTCGTCAGCCAGCGGGTGGCGGCGGCTTTATTTGGCGCCACCCGCTGAGTTTGTCTGCGTCAAGGTTCGACCTGTCATGCTCGTCGTCGTAGAATGCGCGCCTTTCTTGGGCAGTTGAGCGTCTGTATCGCGAAAGCGGTAAACGCTCAAACTGCCGATCATGGGCGGGTGACCGTCCGTTGCCATCTGCATTCAAAGGGACTTCCCATGACTGAAGTACTTAGCACCGACTATCTCGAAACCCTCTACGAGGGTTATGGTCAGCGTTTTCGTATGGACAAGCTGCTGCACGAAGTGCGCACTGACCACCAGCGCCTGGTGATTTTCGAAAACCCGGTGATGGGCCGGGTCATGGCATTGGATGGCGTGATTCAGACCACGGAAAAGGATGAGTTCATTTACCACGAGATGCTGACTCACGTGCCGATTCTGGCGCATGGCACGGTCAAGCGTGTGCTGATCATAGGCGGCGGCGACGGCGGCATGCTGCGCGAAGTAACCAAGCATGTGGGCATTGAGCACATCACCATGGTCGAGATCGACAGCACCGTGGTTGAAATGTGCAAAGAGTTCTTGCCGAACCACTCCAAAGGGGCTTACGACGATCCGCGCCTGAATCTGGTGATCGATGACGGCATGCGCTTTGTTGCAACCACCGAAGAAAAGTTCGATGTGATCATTTCTGATTCCACCGACCCGATCGGGCCGGGTGAAGTGCTATTCTCTGAAAACTTCTATCAAGCCTGCCATCGCTGCCTGAATGAAGGTGGTGTGCTGGTGACGCAAAACGGCACGCCGTTCATGCAACTGCAAGAAGTTAAAACCACCGCAGAGCGCATGCGTGGTTTGTTCGCCGATTGGCACTTCTATCAAGCGGCCGTGCCGACTTACATCGGCGGTTCGATGACGTTTGCCTGGGGTTCGACCAACAGCGATTACCGCAAGTTGCCGCTGGAGACGCTGCGTCAGCGTTTTATTGGTAGTGGCATTGTTACCCGCTATTACAACCCTGAAGTTCACCTGGGTTCGTTTGCTTTGCCGCAATACGTTTTGCAGGCGATTAACAAGCCAAGCAACGTTTAACCCGCAGTGACTTCCAGAAAGGGCCGAAAGGCCCTTTCTTATGTTTCAAATTATGCGTTTGCACAAAATTTTCACGTGCCGTCCATGACAATTTGCGTGCAAAATTTCGGCTCGGCTGCTTCTCAGAAGCCATTCACCTGGATGTCCAGTTCAGGTGTCGAGCCAAACCCTGTGCATTAAAGGGTGCAGTATCAGTGGTAAATCACCGGTGATCGTGCAACATTTGCCCGCCCGCGCATGACCTCCCTGCACGTGTGCCCTATAGGCGCAGGTGCTGGCCGTGCACAGAAAAGCCACTTCAACTTGAATCAATTGGGTCCTAAAACGACATGGCAAACCCGGACGCCTTAAAACAACAGAACGCTGCCCAGCGAATGTTGCAACCGACCGTCAAATCGCATCTGGCGTTTACGCTGCTCAGCGCCTTGATCATGATGCTGATGTTTACCCTGTTGCGGGTGGCATTGCTGGTTTACAACCGGGAAATGATCCTGGATACCCCGGCCTCAACGTTCCTCGAAGCCTTTTTCAATGGTCTGCGCTTTGACCTGCGCATCGTGGTTTATCTCAGCATTCCTTTGTTGCTGTCATTGCTCAGTGCGCATGCGATGCGACTGCGCGGCCCCATGCGTTTCTGGCTGACTGCTGCCTCCAGCCTGGCGCTGTTCCTGGGGCTGATGGAGATGGACTTCTACCGTGAATTCCACCAGCGCCTCAACGGTCTGGTCTTCCAATACGTGAAGGAAGACCCGAAAACCGTCATGAGCATGCTCTGGTACGGTTTCCCGGTGGTGCGTTACCTGCTGGCCTGGGCCGTCGGGACGGTGATCCTGTACTTTGCATTCAAAGGTGCAGACCGCGTAACCCGTACCCGTGCGACATCGGCTGCTGCCGCGGCTACTCAACGTGCCGTCGCGCCATGGTATGCGCGCATTGCCGTGTTCATGGTGATTCTGGTGGTGTGTGTAGTCGCTGCTCGCGGCACGCTGCGTCAAGGTCCTCCACTGCGCTGGGGTGATGCCTACACGACGGATTCCAACTTCGCTAACCAGTTAGGGCTCAATGGTTCCTTGTCGCTGATTTCAGCGGCGCAGAGCCGCTTCTCGGATGAGCGCAGCAATATCTGGAAAGCCAACCTGCCGCAGCCTGAGGCTCAGCAGACCGTACGCGACATGCTGCTGACCCCGAACGACAAGCTGGTCGATGCGGACACCGCGCCTGTGCGCCGTGATACCACGCCACCAGAAGAAAAAACCCTGCCGATCAAGAACGTTGTCGTCATCTTGATGGAAAGCTTCGCCGGCCACTCGGTGGGTGCACTGGGACGTCCAGGCAACGTCACGCCTTACTTCGACAACCTGGCCAAAGAAGGCCTGCTGTTTGAGCGCTTCTTCTCCAACGGTACGCACACGCATCAGGGCATGTTCGCCACCATGGCGTGCTTCCCGAACCTGCCAGGTTTTGAATACCTGATGCAGACCCCGGAAGGCAGCCACAAGCTGTCCGGTCTGCCGGAGCTGCTGAGCGCCCGTAAATACGATGATGTGTATGTGTACAACGGTGATTTTGCCTGGGACAACCAGTCTGGTTTCTTCAGCAACCAAGGCATGACCACGTTCGTTGGCCGTAATGATTTCGTGAACCCGGTGTTCTCTGATCCTACGTGGGGCGTGTCCGACCAGGACATGTTCAACCGTGGCCTGGAAGAGCTGAAAAAGCGTGAAGGCAAAGAGCCGTTCTATGCCTTGTTGCAAACCCTTTCCAACCACACGCCGTATGCCTTGCCGACGCCACTGCCGGTTGAACGTGTGACCGACCGTGGTTCGTTGAACGAGCATTTGACCGCCATGCGCTATTCGGACTGGGCGCTGGGTCAATTCTTTGAAAAGGCGCGTAAAGAGCCGTACTTCAAGGAAACCTTGTTTGTGATCGTGGGTGACCACGGTTTTGGTAACGAGCAGCAGATCTCCGAGATGGACCTTGGGCGTTTCAACGTTCCATTGCTGTTGATCGGGCCGGGCATCCAGGAGAAGTTTGGTGCGCGGGTTGATACCGTGGGTACGCAGATCGACATCGTACCGACCATCATGGGTCGTCTGGGTGGTGAGTTCCGTCAGCAATGCTGGGGCCGTGACCTGCTGAACCTGCCGGAAGGTGATAAGGGTTCAGGTGTGATCAAACCATCTGGCAACGATCAGACCGTGGCCATCATCAGCGGCGATCATCTGCTGGTTCAGCCTAAAGACATGCCTGCCAAGGTATGGCAATACAACTTGGGCCCGAACCCGCAAGCCAAAGTAGTGACTGACTCGCCAGACGAAGCTGAACTGAAGAAGAAGCTTGAATCCTTCTTGCAGACAGCAACCAAAAGCTTGTTGGATAACACTGCGGGTGTCGTGGATCCGAAGTAAACCAGCGTGAAAAAAGAAGAGGCCTCAGGGCCTCTTTTTTTTGCGCGTAATGCCGTGACTACGGCGCTATATTTTGCCGAGCAAGAGCAGTATCAACAGTACGACCAGTACGGTGCCGATAATACCGGACGGGCCGTAGCCCCAGTTTCGTGAGTGAGGGAAAACTGGCAGTCCGCCCACCAGCAGCAAGATCAGGATGATCAGAAGTATCAGGGTCATGACTATTTCCTCATTGATTATTGTCAGTAAGGACGGCGTTCAGTGGCGTTGAAACCACTGCTACGTACGCTCTTAATAAGTCCGACTTGCCGGGCGCGAAAATAATTCAACTTTTTATTCTGTGACGCGTGCTAAAGGTTGGCTATTGCCTGGCTGATGGGGCGCGAGTAGGGTGGCGCGCTGCCTAAGGAAGGAAGTATTCATGCTTAATTACGTTTGGTTTTTTTTGGCCGCGTTGTTTGAAATCGCAGGCTGCTACGGATTCTGGATGTGGCTGCGTCAAGGCAAGAGTGTGGTGTGGGTCGTGCCGGCAGTGTTGAGCCTGGCCGTTTTTGCCCTGCTCTTGACCAAGGTCGAAGCGGCCTATGCGGGCCGGGCTTATGCCGCGTATGGCGGGATCTACATCGTGACGTCTATTGCCTGGTTGGCGGTTGTGGAGCGAGTCCGGCCATTGGGCTCTGACTGGATCGGACTGGTGCTGTGCGTGATAGGGGCAACCATCATTCTGTTGGGGCCACGCTTTTCGGCACCCTAAGCCAAACCCCCTACTGATGAGGAATATTCGACAGCTGTCGCGTAGGACTTTTAGCTAGTCGATGTAGGGCTTAATCCAGATAGGAGTAAGCCCAAGCTGAATTGCTGTGTAAGGATTGAAGTACCGAATGACGCGGTTCAGTCTTCGTGGCCAGACACCTTTAAGGATAAGAGCCATGCAGATTCTAAAACGCGTCAGCGGCGAACGCTTCTCGATAGGCGAAGACATTATTGTCCATGTCATTGCCATCAGTGGCAGCCACGTACGCCTGGGGATTGATGCCCCCAGGAGCGTCAGCGTTCACCGAGGCGAAATCTACGACCGGATCAAAAATCAGGACCCCGGGCATTTGACCATTGGGCCGTTGAGCAAGCGTTAATCAAAGAACTCTTTGGGAACGGCATGTTTGGGCATCAACTGGCATTGCTGGCTTTCCAGATCAAAGAAGATCACGGCTTGCCCTTTGCTTAAGGCGTGACGTACTCGCAGGACACGTGTCTCTTGAGGGGTGTCATCACCGTTGTCGGTACCGTCGCGGCTGACGAAGTCTTCAATCAGGCGGGTGAGGGTGTCAGGTTCAAGCTGGTCGTAAGGAATTAGCATGAGGCGGTCTCGCAAATGAGTTAAATCGATTTGTCGCGGTTATCCCAATAACCCTGCGCCAACTCGAATGCTTGTTCACGCGGTGTGCCCAGCCCGCGAAGGGCCAGGGCCATGGTCGAGAGCAGGGCCAGTTGCGGGTAACTGTCTTCGATCTCGCCCCGCCACAGTGCCTTGAGCTGCCCCGGCTCAAGTGAGGCCGGTTTCACGTGGCGTCGAGCTGACAGTGCTGGCCACTCTTCATCCCAATTGACGCCCGCCGTGGTGCCGTACAAATGGCTGATGGTGTCCGGGTTGATCTCGATTTCACCGCCGTCGCCTTTGATCACGATGCTGGTGTCTCCCAGCAAGCCGCTGGCTTCGCGGTGCACGCTTTGGTAGCCCGGATGGAAAATGCTTTGTAGGCCGCAGCGGGCGCCCAGCGGGTTCAAAATGCGCGCCAGTGAGTGAATGGGCGAGCGCAAACCCAAGGTGTTGCGCAGATCGATCATGCGCTGCAACTGCGGCGCCCAGTCCTGCAATGGCATAAAGGCCAGATGCTGGGTGTCGAGCGCAGTTTCAACGCTTTGCCAGTCGCGGCACAGCGGGATAGACAACTCGTCCAGCAGTTGTTCACTGTACAGTCGCCCTGCGGTATGAGCGCCGCCGCCGTGCATCACAATCCGCACACCGTTTTGCGCCAGGCATTTGGCAGCCAGCAGGTACCAGGGCAGGTGACGCTTTTTGCCCGCATAAGTCGGCCAGTCGATATCAACGTTGATTGCTGGCGCTGTCAGACGCTCACGCAAGGCTTCGGTAAAGCCGGCCAATTCCTCGGGGCTTTCTTCCTTGTGACGCAGCAACATCAGGAAGGCACCCAATTGCGTGTCCTCGACTTTTTCGTCGAGCAGCATACCCATCGCCTCGCGCGCTTCTTCTCGGGTCAAGTTGCGGGCGCCGCGTTTACCTTTGCCCAGAATGCGCACAAATGGCGCGAAAGGGTGTTCGGCCGGGGTTTCTAATGTCAGCGCAGCAGGCGTATTCATAGGCAATTAGTCGGTTTTGGCAGGCCCGCCAGCTTGGCAGCGAGCTTGGCCGGTGTGCCATTAAACAGGCGGTTGAGGTGCAAGCTGTTGCCTTTTTCAGGGCCCAGCTTGAGCGCGGTGTACTTGATCAGCGGGCGTGTCGCGGGTGACAGCTCGAACTCCTGATAGAAGCTGCGCAACAGCTCAAGGATCTCCCAGTGCTCGGGGCTCAACTCGATCTGCGCCTCGGCCGCCAGTGCATGGGCGACCTCTGCAGACCAGTCGTTAAGGTCGAGCAAATAGCCGTCTTTATCCAGCGCGATGTGTTTGCCGTTGAGAAGGAGGGTGCTCATAGCCAGCTGTTGACCTTGTCATAGTGAATCGACAGCTCGACAAAGGCCGGGTAATCCACCGCTGTCGCCCAGGGCGGGCAGTCGAGGTGGCGTGCGAGCAGGTCTTCTTCGAGGGCATAAAACTTAAGCGTGGCGCTTTTTTCTTCCAGGGCCTTGAGAGGGCTGCTTTGAGGTTGTAAGGCGTAGACCGCATCACCTGTCAGCAACAGCGCGTCATCGGTGCCCAGAACGCGTAAGCAGCTGCTAAGGCGTGTGTCTGAAAAGGGCGAGTGGCTCAGGACGTGTAGGGTCGTCATCAGAGGGTTATCACTTGGTCAAAACGGTCAATTAGGGCGCGTACTTCATCGGTTAACAGGGCGTGTACATCGTCGACTGCCAGATGTGCGGGCGAAATGCCGCGCTCGGCCAGGCTGTGGCCGCAGGCAAACACATCATCAATCCCGAACATCGACAGGGCTTGCAGATTGGCCTGAAGGTTTTTTTGTTGCAGCGCGGCCGCGTTTTGTCCGGGAACGAGCTGGAATACCCCATCGTCCATAAACATCAGTGCAATCGGCAAATCGAACGCGCCCCCCGCCAACACAAGGTCCAGCGCCTCTTTGGCGCCTGGGCCCGACCATGGCGCCTGGCGGCTGATAATCAACAGCGACTTAGCCATATCAAGGCCCTCCGAAGCAGATCAGTCGATCAGCCGATTGAATCGCGTCGTGTAACTGGCCCAGGCCAGACAATTCCCATGGCGCTTGCAGATTGACCGCCGGGCGCTCATAGCGCGCTGCTTCATCTTCATTCAATACACCGCGGCGCAGGGCTGCGGCAATACATACCACGCCGTCCAGCTGATGTTGGCTGACGAACGCGGCCCACTGCTGCGCGATGTTTTGCTCGTCTTGCGGTGTGACCACATTGCTCGAGGCGCTGTGCACACCGTCTTGATAGAAGAACAGCCGCACGATCTCGTGACCGCTTGCCAGCACTGCCTCGGCAAAACGCAGGGCGCGGCGAGAAGAGGGGGCATGGGCTGCTGAATAAAGGGCAATGGCAAATTTCATGGTGAGCTCTGTCAGCAAATCTGCGGCAATGATAAAGGCAGATGCTCAAAGATGCTTGCAGCGGGCAACAAAAAGCCCGCCGAAGCGGGCTTTCGTGTAGCGGGGTCAATCAGTCGTCGCTGCTCATGATGCCGAAAATTTGCAGCAGGCTGATAAACAGGTTGTAGATCGAAACATACAGGCTGATGGTCGCCATGATGTAGTTACGCTCGCCGCCATGAATGATGGCGCTGGTCTGGAACAAGATGCAGACCGAAGAAAACAGCACAAAACCGGCGCTGATCGCCAGTTGCAGGCCGCTGACCTGGAAGAAGAAGCTGGCAACTACGGCGCCCAGCAGGACAAAGAAGCCTGCGGTGATAAAGCCGCCCAGGAAGCTCATGTCCTTGCGAGTGATCAGTACATAAGCTGAAAGGCCACCAAACACCAGCGCGGTCATGGCAAATGCCGAACTGACAACCTCCGCGCCGCCCTGCATGCCCAGGTAGCGGTTGAGGATTGGGCCCAACAAAAAGCCCATGAAACCGGTCAAGGCAAACGTAGACACCAAGCCCCAAGCCGAATCACGCAGCTTGTTGGTCAAGAAAAACAGCCCGTAGAAACCGATCAGCACCACGAAAATATTCGGGTAACCGACCCGCATCTGTTGAGCGACATAAGCCATCACGCCGCTGAAAGCGAGCGTCAAAGCCAGTAAACCGTAAGTGTTGCGCAGGACGCGGCTAACCTCTAGCTGCTCAGCCTGCACGCTGTTATTAACGGCGTAATCCTGTTCGCGCATGGCGATACTCCTGTGGTTTGAAATGTTAAGTAGCAAAGATCATAGCAGAGGCTCTGAAACAAGCGATCAAGAGAGTTTGACAACGTGTTTCATTCAGGTATTATGGCGCCCGCAACAACATAGGAGGTGTGGCCGAGTGGTTTAAGGCAACGGTCTTGAAAACCGTCGACTGTAACAGGTCCTAGAGTTCGAATCTCTACGCCTCCGCCATATTGATACACCGACAGAGCCCGCTTTTAGCGGGCTTTGTCGTTTCTGGGGGTTGGGAAATGGGACTGTAGGGCTGCCATCGTTTACCCAATCAGAGGTGCCTTAAAGTCAGCCTCCTTCTCGTTGCGATTTCTCGCCACCCCCACAATCTCGTTCGATGTCTCTATGTCTGTAGCCCGGCAGTCTAGGGCATCACCGAGTTTCAGAAGCGAGATATTTCTTTAAGTGAAGTACACAGGTAGCGCATCGCAATGCGGTCTGACTCAGAAAGCATGCGGTAGTGCTCAATCAGGCTGGCTTCATCGCGACTGAGTCGGCGAGGCGCAGTGGTTCGCTTAAAAGAGAAGAGGCCACACAGCATCCGCACAATGCCAATTGAAATCGACATAAGTCACCTCTTTAGCTAGAAACAACATCCCCAGAGTTGCTGCACTTTGATCCTGCTCAGAAATCAGTTCCAAGCAAGCAAGTGGCATTGCCTAAAGTGTAGAGCCAGTTCTCTTCTTGCATGGTCAGATCCGGTGATTGTGTTTACCTAATCATTTAGCTTCTTTGATAGAGCCTATTGAGCACTAGCGCTGACTAATTGGCCACAGCCCTCTTTTCGATGTGCAGCCTCGTCAAGTGTGGGGCTATAGCCGTCTACAGTGGAAAACACCTTTTTTTGCGTTGCCGCAAAGTGGTTTCGCCGTTGCGGCTTTCATAGGCGAGGTTGTCGCCGTCCCAGCCGTAGATGTTTCGGCCGCAGTCGTATTGGGCGTTGAGCGTGCGCTGTTGCTGCTCGATCCACGCCGGGCCGGCGCCGGGGCTGGGCGGGCAGTGGGCTTTGGAGTATTTGGCTACCCGTCGCCCCAGTGCGTCGTAGGCGAAGTCGGCGGTCAGACGATCGTCTTCGTAGCGGGTCAGGCGGTCGTAGAGGTCCCAGGTGAAACGGGCTTTTTTGCCGTTGTCGAGGCGTTCAAGCAGGTTGCCGCGGGCGTCGTAGGTGTAGTGCTGGCCGACGTAGTCGCGCAGGCTGCTGGCAGGGTGGAGGGCGAAGGTTTGTCTTAATACTTGCAGGCATTGACAACGGGAGGCCAATGCCGGTGTTTCCCGACTGTTAAAGAGCTATGAACTCTATGGTCAGCGCTGCAACCATACTTGTGAGTCACTGGTGATCAGTCCGGTACCGCGAAGGTCTTCATAACTTGCAGTGCTCCCCTTACGTCGCTGACGGAATAGGTACTTTTTATAAGTATTGGATATGACCTCTTGTGCAAGTGACATGCATCACTAGGTAACCTTAGTCTGTTATTGTCTTCATATTGAAGCCTGCATGTGAGGATGTATTCGTTCACTGAACTATCAGAATGCCATCAGTAATGAGTTCAAAATGCAGTGTAAATATCAATTTGTCCAGAGCGGATCGTTGATAGTGAGTAGCTTCCCTCGATCTGAAGATATGTTTATTTTTTTGTAAACTGTTCAATGTCATCTAAAGCATCTTCGGCCCTGCCTGAGAATTCTTTGTCCTTCAGGAGTTTTTTTAGCAGGGGGATGGTGGTGTTTTCATTGATTACGCCATGAAGTCGTGCTATGTGCCCTAGGCATGTAATTGCTAGCCCTGTTATGTTTGAACTTTTTTTCAGATTAATTTGTTCGATGCATTTTTTTTGAATCCACTCGGGGTCATTTACGTTGAAAGTCATGTGCATGATTGAGTCTAGGATGGTTTGCTCATCATTAGATTTGAGTAGTAGTTCTACATCTGATTTTTGATGTGGCTCTATCATGGCTGTCTCCTTATTTTTCCTTTGCTAGTTACTTGTTGTGCTCTTCTTAGCGTGTTTTGCTGATCGGTGTGCAAATCACACCAGCATCTAACATGACTATGATATTCCTCATCTGAATTGGGGGTTACTTGGGTTCTGTCAAGAATTATTAACTCGTTATTTTCAATGTCAACTCCAACCCTTCGAGGCGATGAATCTTTGACTTGAGAAGAGTTATCCAATGCGGCTTGTCCATTTGATGGCGCTCTACTCTTAATTGGATTGTCTGTAGCTCCATGATAAGGAGCGTTTCTATAAACTCGAGCCAACCCAAACGAATCAACCCACCCCACCGGATTCGGCGCATACGCATATACATTTAGCCCACCCGAAAACCCTATCGAGTCTTTGCTGATAAACCGTCCGACTTGCGGATCGATAGTATCGATAGCGGTTTTATTGTAGGCTAATTATAGTCTTAAGTTATATCCTTGTTTTCTGGTTGGAGTTGTAATAATTTTTCACTATCGTATGTTGGACGATATCCGGGATTTATATTCTTGTGTTTGTACTCGCCCGATCCGATGAATCTGTGCCAATTTTTGCCAGAGGCTAGGGCAGAATCAGTCCAATAGTGATTCTTTATGATGTCTCCATTTGTGTTTTTAACATTTGCGTGCGCATATTTTTTGAGTATTTTGTGTAATTCTTTTTTTGCGATCTTCGCCGTAAGTGAAGTATCTGCACCGTAGTGTGAGGCTCCAATTGCATATTCATCTTCGCCACCATATTTAATGTCTATAAAACCAATACGTTGGCTTCGGGGGATGTTGATTTGTTTTTTATTTAGGATTGGCCCTTCATCTTCGTGTTTTCCAGCAAGCAGGGAAAGCGTTTTTGAGGTGCCCGGACTCCACGATGAGGGAGAGTTGATATCTACTTTTATATATGGATGATTGTAACTTTCTGAACGATAGAGATTTAGGTTGGATATTTCAAGCAGCTTTATGTTGATGAGTATGAAGTCATTAAGGGTCATGAATACATTAATATCCATTTTATTTTCTTTTCCTTGTTGGGCATGGGCAGTATGGCCTGAATTGAACCTCGGCAGCCATATCGTTGTCTGCGGTTTTATTTTGTAAGTTGTCCATTGCAAGTGTTTCGCGAGGTACGGGTGTTCCGTCTGCTTTTGTTCTTCCAACATTGCCGTAAATTATTTTCCCGTCCTTTTGTTCAATAATTATATCCGGCCTGCGACCCTGTTTTTGTCCACCTGGTGTGGGAATTAGTACCTCTTTTTGGAGCCCACCTCCCGCTTTTACTAAACCTCCGGCCTCGGTGGCCTCACGCCCCCATTGGGCGATAACTTCATTGTGTGGTCCTTGACCACCAGGTACCGGACCGCGTTTAGCCAACCCAAACGGATCAACCCACCCCACCGGATTCGGCGCATACGCATAGACATTCAGCCCACCCGCAAACCCGATCGGGTCTTTGCTGATAAACCTCCCGACCTGCGGATCATAGTACCGATAGCGGTTGTAGTGC
>NZ_JASCPQ010000007.1:0-100728 GCF_029959305.1 Pseudomonas sp. PS01297 | reverse complement strand
GGCTTGCTCGCGATGGATACGACAAGGTGTCAAAGTCGCGCACCGCGTTGCCTGCATCGCGAGCAAGCCCGCTCCCACAGATTCAAATCCGCGCCAGCGCCTGCGCCAGGTCAGCGCGCAAGTCTTCGACATCCTCAACCCCCACCGACAGCCGCACCAGACCATCGCCGATACCCAACTGTGCACGGGTTTGGGCGGGGATGGTGGCGTGGGTCATGATGGCCGGGTGTTCGATCAGGCTTTCAACCCCGCCCAGGCTCTCGGCCAGGGCAAAAATCTGCACGCTTTCCAGGAAGCGCCGGGCGCCTGCCAGGTCGGTGTTCAAGTCGATGGAAATCATCCCGCCGAAGCCGCGCATCTGCCGACGCGCCAAGTCATGCTGCGGGTGCGATGCCAGCCCCGGGTAGTGCACACGCGCTACCTGAGGCTGGCGCTCCAGCCATTGCGCCAGCTCCAGCGCGTTGCTGCAGTGACGCTCCATGCGCAGGGCCAGAGTTTTCACGCCGCGCAGGGTGAGAAAAGCATCAAACGGCCCGGCAATCGCGCCCACCGCGTTTTGCAAGAAGCGCAGGCGCTCGGCCAGTTCAAGGTGCTTGACGATGGCGATGCCGCCGATCACATCCGAGTGGCCGTTCAGGTACTTGGTGGTCGAATGCACCACCACATCAAAACCCAACTCCAGCGGACGCTGCACCCAAGGGCTGGCGAAGGTGTTATCGGCCACGCAAATGATGCCGCGTGCCCGGCAGATGCTCGCCACGGCCGCCAGGTCAGTCAGGCTGAGCAGCGGGTTGCTCGGAGTTTCGACCCAAACCATCCGCGTGTTGTCCTGCAACGACGCTTCAAAAGCGCTGAGGTCTGTCAGGTCGACGAAGCTGAAGCTGTGCCCGGCACTGCGCTGGCGGACTTTGTCGAACAGGCGGAACGTGCCGCCGTACAAGTCGTTGCCCGAGACGATGTGCGAACCGGCGTCCAATAACTCCAGCACCGTCGAAATGGCCGCAAGCCCGGAAGCAAAAGCGAAGGCATCTGTGCCGCCCTCGAGGTCCGCGACGCAGCGCTCCAGGGCAAACCGCGTCGGGTTGTGCGAGCGCCCGTAGTCCAGGCCTTTGTGCACGCCGGGGCTTTCTTGCAAATAGGTGGAGTTGGCATAAATCGGCGGCATCAAGGCCCCGGTGGAAGGGTCCGGCACCTGCCCGGCGTGGATGACGCGGGTGGCAAAGGCGCGGTGTGCGCCGTTTTCATCGTGCTGACTCATGCAAGGGATCTCCGTAAGTGATTGAGCAGGTCGACGCGTGTGATCAGGCCATGAAAGCCCGAAGCGTCAGCAATAATCGCCACCAGCCCGCGGTCGAGTTCGGCCTGTAGCTCAGCCAGACTGGCCTGCGGCGCCAAGGTGTGCAACGTGTCCGTCATGGCGCTCGCGACCGTTCGGCTAAAGTGCGACGCGTCGGCATGCAGGCCCAGCAAAATATCGGACTCATCGATCACCCCGACCAGTCGCTTGCCGTCCACCAATACCGGCAGTTGCGACACATCGGCCAGACGCATGCGCTGGAAAGCGGTGAGCAAGGTGTCGTCCGGGCTGGCGCTGATCACCCGGCCATCCTCAAAACGCCGGGCAATCAGGTCACGCAAATCGCCGTAATGCTTGAACTGCAGCAGGCCTTGGTCCTTCATCCACTGGTCGTTATAGACCTTGGACAAATAACGCGTCCCGGTGTCACACACAAAGCTGACCACACGCTTGGGTTCGGTTTGCTCGCGGCAATAGCGCAACGCGGCGGCCAGCAAGGTGCCGGTTGAAGAACCGCCCAAAATGCCTTCAGCCCGCAGCAATTGGCGGGCGTGATCGAAGCTTTCTTCATCGCTGATCGAGTAGGCATGACGCACGCTGGACAGGTCGCTGATCGACGGGATGAAGTCTTCGCCAATGCCCTCCACCGCCCAGGAACCGGCTTTGCCGATCACGCCGCTGCGGCTGTATTCGGCCATCACCGAACCTACCGGGTCGGCCAGAACCATTTCCAGATCTGGTTGCACGCGCTTAAAAAAACGCGTCAAGCCGGTCAACGTACCGGCAGACCCGACACCTACCACAATCGCATCCAGATCGTGCTGGGTTTGCGACCATATTTCTGGCGCGGTGCTGCACTCGTGGGCCAGCGGGTTGGCCGGGTTATTGAATTGATCGGCGAAAAAAGCATCGGGAATGTCGGCGGCCAAGCGCGCGGCCACGTCCTGGTAATACTCCGGATGGCCCTTGCCGACGTCAGATCGGGTGATATGCACCTCAGCGCCCATGGCCTTGAGGTGCAACACCTTCTCGGTGGACATCTTGTCCGGCACCACCAGCACCACCCGGTAGCCTTTGGCCCGGCCGACCAGCGCCAGCCCCAGACCAGTGTTACCGGCCGTTGCTTCAACAATGGTGCCGCCGGGGCGCAAACGCCCGTCGCGCTCGGCGGCATCAATCATGGCCAGGCCGACCCGGTCCTTGATCGAGCCTCCGGGGTTTTGCGATTCAAGCTTGAGAAACAGCGTACAAGGCCCGGTATCGAACCGGCTGACACGCACCAGCGGCGTGTTGCCGATCAATTCCAGAACGGCAGGTTGAGGGTTGTTTGGCATGAAGTCACTTCCCGTGTTTTTGCACTGGATGGACAGCGACTGGCAACGAGGTATGTCGCGCCAATCACCGGAAACCTTCTAGGACCTTAGGCCGGGATGGGGTTGCCCGCAACTTGGCGGGTGATTACTCCAGAGCGTTTAAGCCAAGCCTCCTGACGGCGTGGCACCCACCTCATGAACAATTATTCATGTCACGGCCCCGTCATTTTCCATTCCTATATTCCTACGTCACAAGTTACGAACGGCCTGTATCGGGCCTTGGACTCAACGTTCGCAAGGAGTGCGCATGCTGTGCCCGGCAGTCTGGCCCGGGGAGGAATTTATTGTGGATGCAACGCTGACACCCTTGCCGCACCTTGAGCCATTGCCTGCGGGCAGTACTTCGCGATTGCTGCGCCGTGGCGGCGCGGTGGTGCTGGTGGTAGCGCTGCATCTGTTGGTGCTGAGCCTGGTGAACAGGTCTTCGCCGGTCACGGTGACGCCAGCCGTGACGCGGACTATTTATGCCTCGGTCATTCATCAACCTGCGCCTGCACCTGCCGCCCCTGCTGCACCGACACCGCCCTCTGAGCCCCCTCCTCCCGTGGCCCCGCCCATCCCCGCGCCAGAGGCTGTTCACCCGGTCGCCCGGCCCAAGCCGGTGGCCAAGCCGCATGCCGTGCAGCGCCCGGTAACGCCCGTGGTCAAGTCAGATCCCGCACCCGCCACACCTGCGGCGGCCGCTCCCGTGGTTGCGCCCACGCCCGCTCCGCCGCCTCAGCCCAAGACGATCACCCGAGGCGTGGAGTACGTGCATGAGCCCGAACCCGAATACCCCGACAGTGCCCGTGAAGAGGGCAACGAAGGCACCGTGATTTTGCGCGTGCTGGTGGATACCCACGGTAAGCCCGGCGCCGTGGACATCGTGCGTTCCTCGGGTTTCGGCAGCCTCGATGAAGCAGGCAAGACGGCAGTGCGCGGCGCGCTGTTCAAGCCTTATCTGGACGATGGGCATGCAGTGTCGGTGTACGTGATCGTGCCGCTGCGCTTTCAGCTCGACAGCTAGCACTCACCCCTATTTTTTATTGACGGGCCTGCCGGTCAGGGCAGCGCTCACCCCAAAGAAAGGAAAACACATGGAAACCGGAACACTGGGTTTGAATGTTTTGTGGCAACAGGCCGACGTGGTCACCCGAGGCGTGGCCTTGATGCTGCTGGTGATGTCAGTGGCGTCCTGGTACGTGATGCTCGACAAACTGCTGCGTCTGGCGCTGTTTCGGTTGCGCTCGGGCAAACTTTTGGCGGCGTTCTGGGGTGCGCCGACGCTCAAGGAGGGTGTGCAGCAATTGGGCCAAAGCAGCGCCTGGGCTGAAGTGACCCACGCCGGTATCAGCGCCGCGCGCCAGCACCGTGATGCGCTGGATGGCGACATGAACCCGCCGCCGTTCAGCGAATGGCTGACCCGCGCCTTGCGCCAGTCCACAGTGACCATTAGCGGCAAGTTACAAGGCGGTATGGCGATTCTGGCCACCGTGGGTTCCAGCGCGCCCTTTGTCGGTTTGCTCGGCACCGTGTGGGGCATTTATCACGCCTTGATGAAGATCGGTTTGTCCGGTGACGCCAGCATCGACAAAGTCGCCGGCCCCGTTGGCGAAACCCTGATCATGACGGCCCTGGGCCTGGCCGTAGCCATCCCCGCCACCCTGGGCTACAACCTGCTGGTGCGCAGCAACAAGCAGACCCTGGCAGAGCTGAGCAAGTTTGCCTTCGAGCTGCACGATCTGCTGGTGATCGGCGCCCGCGCCACCCCACGCAACGGGCTGCCTGCCCACAGCACCTTCAATGCGCAAGCGGAGTACGTCTGATGGCCGGTGGACTGTCGGGCGGGGACGACCTGGAAGAAGACGGCTTTAACCCCGAGATCAATACCACGCCGCTGGTGGACGTGATGCTGGTGCTGTTGGTGATTTTCATCATCACCGTCCCGGCCATTCAGCACTCGGTGAAGATCGACCTGCCCAAGGCCGCCGCGCAGCAAGACAACAAACCGCCGCCCTCGGTAGACCTGGCGCTGGACAACGATGGCCACCTGCATTGGGAGGACCACGACATCAGCGACAGCGACTTGCCCGCGCTGATCGCCGAGGCCGCCGCGCGCCAGCCAGTCCCGGAATTGCACCTGCGCGCCGAGCGCAACACGCCCTATGAAAAGGTCGTGCAGGTGATGGCGGCAGCGCAGTCCGGTGGTCTGGACAAGATCGGTTTTGTGACCCAGGCCGTTACCCCTTAACCACGGCGTCGCCCTTCGCCCCACCCGTTGGGTCGGCCTTTATAGCCGACCACGGCGAAGTGCGCGCCACAGAAATCAACCAGGCCGTGAATGGCCGTTTTCGAAGGTGCAGTCATGTTTCGCAAATCCCCGTTGTATGTGCGTGCAGGTCTCGGTTTCGCAGCGCTTGCCATGGCCACGCCGTCTTTTGCCGCCGATGCTGCAGCGGCCATCGACGACAGTGCCTTGGCCACCTTGCCGCAAGTCACGGTCAAAGCCGCCAAGCGCAAACCGGCGCTGCACCAGCAGACCAACAGCGGTGCCCTGGGCAGCCGTGCGGTGATCGATACACCGTTTTCGTTCAAGAGCGTCGGCAGCAGGGAAATCCAGGACCGCCAGGCGGGGATTTTGTCTGAGGCGGTCAAGTACGACGCGTCGGTCACCTCCATCAGTTCCAGCTACGGCACGCACCCGGCCACCCTCGCGGTGCGCGGCCTGCCGCTGGATGACCTGAACGGCTACAAGGTGGATGGCATGGCCAACATCAACCGTGGCGTTGAAATGCCCCTTGAGATGTTTGACCGCATCGATGTGCTCAAAGGCCTGTCGGGCTTCATGTATGGCTTCGGCAGCCCCGGCGGGATCGTCAACTACGTGACCAAAAGGCCAACTGACAAGACCACCTTCAGCGTCGACGCCGGTTACGAGTCCAACAACCTGTACAAAGAACACCTGGACGTCGGCGGCCGTCTGGATGACCCGCGCTTCGGCTACCGGGTCAACCTGGTGCACGAAGAAGGCGATGCCGTTTCAGGTGACGCCAAGGTCAACCGCACAGCCGTCGGCGTGGCCCTCAACGCGCAACTCAGCGATGACCTGAGCCTGGACTTCGACACCCTGTACCAGACGCGTGATACCAGCGGCGGCACCGACATCATCGTCAACGCTAAAAATGCCTTGCCCAAACCCATTGATGGCAGCAAACGCCTGTACAGCAATGGCTCCTTCACCGATGTGGATTACAGCCTGTCGACGCTCAGTGCGACGTACAAATTCTCGCCTGACTGGACCGGCAAGCTGGCCTACCGCTACAGCGATTCGACACGCCGTTATTTGAAAGACCAGTACATCATTTCCAGCGATGCGGGCGGCTATTCCGACAAAGCGTCGGCCGAGTACCACGGCTATGACTACAACGACGCCATGGGCACCCTGGAAGGTAAGTTCACCACCGGCTGGTTCAGCCATGACCTGGTGCTGGGCAGCAGTTACTCGCAACTGAACTCCGAAAAATCCGTGGTCAGCCCCAAAGGCACCGTGGGCAAGGGCAACCTGTACGACCCGACGATCTTCTCGGTGTACAACATCGATTACAGCGGCGGCACCTACGGCGATGACAACATCAAGGAAAGCGCCGTATTCGCCAGCGATACCATCGGCCTGGGTGAACACTGGTCGTTGCTGGCGGGCCTTCGCAACGAAGACTTCCGCGAGGAGACTCACGCCTCCTCGACCGCCCCTGCTGTCCAGTACAAGGCCCGACCCGCCACGCCAACAGTGGCGTTGATGTACAAACCCAACAAAGACGTGACCCTGTATGCCAGTTACGTCGAATCCCTGGAAAACGGCGGCACCGCGCCCACCACGGCAGTCAACTCCGAACAGACCCTGGGCCCGCTGCGCAGCAAGCAATACGAAGTGGGCGTAAAAGCCCAGCAGCGTAACTGGAGCGCGACGGCGGCAGCGTTTCGCATCGATCGGGGCGCCGAGTACACCAACGATGCCAACGTCTTCGTGCAAAGCGGCACCATCCGCTATCAAGGCCTGGAGTTGAACGCCAGCGTCGATGCCACCCCCAACCTGACCGTGGACGGCAGCGTCATGTCACTGGACTCGGCCTACCATGACGCAGGCGACGGCGTTGATGGCAACCGCGCCGCCGGGGCAGCGCATTATCAAGCTGCAACACAAGTCACGTACCGTGTCCCACAAGTGCCCGGCATGTTCCTGCACACCGGCGCCCAGCGTATCGGCGAAATGGCGGTGGACTCAGGCAACGTGCACACCCTGCCGGCTTACAACCTGTTCGATGCTGGCGGCGGTTACCGTCTGCATTTAAGCGGCGGGCATGCACTGACCTTTGGCGCCAACGTCAGCAACCTGGCCAACAAAAAGTACTGGACCTTCTATCAGGAAAACTACCTGCAGCCGGGTTCGCCCCGTACGTTAACCTTCAACACGCGTTATGACTTCTAGGCCCGCAATGATAAAAACAACGTTCTTGAAGTACACGGTTCTGGCGCTGGGCATCTGCCTGGCATTGCCCTCTGTGGCCGCACCACTGGATACCGGCGGGCTGCGCCTGGACAAAGTCGTGCTGGTGATGCGCCACGGCATCCGACCGGCAACCGACACCGCCGCACTGCAAAGCTGGTCAGCCAAGCCATGGCCAGCGTTTGACGTGGCCGACGGCCAGTTGACCGACCATGGCCGCGCAGCCATCGTGCTGCTCGGTCAATGGCAACGCGGCCTGCTCGATTCGCTCGGCCTGTTCAAGGCCGGGCAATGCCCGCCGGCGCAGGCGGCCTACGTGTGGTCGAGCCCGGTCGCACGCACGCAAGCCACCAGCGCGGCGTTGGTACAAGGGATGTTCCCGGGCTGCAACGTCCCTGTACACCATGCGCAGAAAAGTCAGGACCGGCTGTTCCACGCGACCGAAAATGGCCTGGCCCCCTTGGACCCGGCGCAGACCAAAGCGGCATTACTGCACGCCATGGGCGGCAGCCTCGACGCTGCCCGTGAACGCTATGACGCACCGGTGCTGGCCATGCAGCAAGTGGTCGGCGTGCCAACCACCTGCGAGCAAAAAAACTGCGCCCTGAGCGAGCAACCCTGGGCGCTGAAAGAGAAAAACGGCGTGGTCAAACTCAGCAGCCCATTGGGCGTGGGCGCGGGCATGAGCGAAACCTTTCGCATGCAATATGCCGAAGGTTTGCCGCTGGATCAGGTCGCGTTTGGTCAAGGCCGCAGCGCTGAAGAGGTATCGCGCCTGATGGCATTGCGTTCGGCTAAATACGCCCTCAGCAACCACGTTCCGTACATCGCACAGCGCGGTGCATCGCAATTGCTTGGGCAAATCCTGTTGGCCCTGCAACCGACCACAGCGGGCAGCCCGCCCGGCACCCAATGGCTGGCTTTCGTGGGCCACGACACCAACATCGCGCAGTTGCGCACACTGCTGGGCTTTGACTGGAAAATCGCTGAGTACCCTGAGAACGATGCCGCACCGGGCGGCACCCTTCTGTTTGAACGCTGGGTCGATGACCACAGCGGCGCGCAGTTTGTCAGCGTGGCCTATGTGGCGCAGAGCATGGACCAATTGCGCAGCTTGTCCGACGCACCGCCGTACCAAGTGCAATACCCTGGTTATGCGGGCAAAGCCTTGATGCCATTGAAAGGATTTGTCGCTGAAATGGAAAAACGCATCGACCCTTCGGCGACCGAAGTGCAGCATTACCTGGGCCAGTAAGTCGCTCTGCAGCGATCAGATCCAGGGAATCAACACAATCGCGGCAAGGGGCAGCGTCACCGCCGCGAGCAGGGTTTGGCTCGCCACGATGCCGGCCATCAGGGGGGCGTCACCCCCCAGTTGCCGCGCCATGATGTAGGACGACGATGCGGTGGGCAGTGCCTGGAAAAGGACTGCTGCAATCGCCGCTTTGCCGTCCAGGCCAAACACATGGCACGCGCCTACCGTCGCCAGCGGCATGATCACAAACTTGGCCAGTGATGAGTACGCAACCGGTCGCACCCAACTGCGCACCGACCCCAGCTCCAGGGCCGCCCCGACGCAGAGCAAACCGAGGGGCAACGACGCCTGCCCCAACGCCTTGAGCACCGGTTCAATAACCACCGGCAGTCCCAGCCCCAGCACCTGAAGCGCTATTCCGCCGAAGCAGGCCAGCACCAGCGGATTAAGCGCCAATTGCCGGGCCACCTTGCCCGCCGTCATCTTGGCCCCGGTGCCGTACCGTGCGAACACCAGCACACACAGAATATTTACCGTCGGCACAATGGCCGCGTTGGCGACCGCCGCCAGGGCAATGCCTTGTGCGCCGAACAAGCCCGCGACGATCGACACGCCGACATAGTTGTTAAAGCGTATGCCGCCCTGAAAAACCGAGGTAAACGCCGCATCACTGCCCTTGAGCAACGCGCGGCTGGCGACCAGCGCCACAGTGACTGCACAGGTCGAAAGCACCAGCACCAGAGCCATGCCCTTCACGGGCACGTTGTCCAGGCTGGCCGTGGCCAAGCCATGTAAAAACAGCGCCGGCAGCAGAACGTAATACCCCAAACGCTCTGCCTGCGCCCAAAAACTGTCAGCCAAAAAACGACTGTGATTGAGCCAGGCGCCGAGGGCGATAAGCAACGCGATGGGCGCCAGGGCGAGTAGCAGCGCGAGGGTCATGACCGTGCCCCAAGGGCGCGAACCAACCGCGTGCAACCTTCCACCAGGGAGGCTTCGTCTGTCGCAAATGAAAGCCGAAGGTACCCAGGCATGCCAAAGGCACTGCCGGGCACGGTTGCGACCCCGGCGTCCAGCAGTTCCAACGCCAGGGCCTGATCGTCAATCTTCGGCTTGATCTGCGGTAGCAAATAAAACGCCCCCTCGGGGCACGACACGTTAATTTTGTCGCAGGCCCGGAGGACCCGCAGGGCGGCATCGCGACGCTGCCTGTAAATCGCATTGCGCTCTGCCAGAAACTCTTGCGGGCCCTCCAGCGCGGCCACTGCTGCCAGTTGGCTCAAGGTGCTGGTCTGCGTGCAGTTTTGCGACTGCACAGTCGTCATTGCCGATATCAGCGACGCCGGTCCGCAGCCCCAGCCAACGCGCCAGCCCGTCATGGCATAGGCTTTAGACACACCGTCAACCAACAGGATGCGCTCTGCCAGATCGGGGGCCACTGAAGCCAGGGTGAGATAAGGTTTTGCGCTGTAGCGGATTTCTGCGTAGATATCGTCGGACAACACCCAAACCTCGGGGTACTGGCGCAGCACTTCTGCCAATGCCTGCAAGTCGTGCTCTGAATAGAGTGATCCAGAAGGATTACCGGGGGCATTGAGCACCACCCACTTGGGTGATTTTGCCAAGCGCAAACCCGCCGCCAGGTGCTCGGCCGTCAAGCGAAAGCCTTCGGCGGCGCAGGTCGGAAGAATCAGTGGTTGCGCGCCACACAGGCTGATCATTGCCGGATAGCTGGCCCAGTAAGGGGCTGGAACAATCACCTCATCACCCGGTTTTAACGTGGCCTGCAGCGCGTTGAAAATGATCTGCTTGGCGCCACAGCCAACGGTGACTTGATCATCGTCGACATCTAATCCACGGTCTTTTTTGAGCCGCATGCGAATCGCCCTGCGCAGGGGTTCAATGCCATTGGAAGGTGAGTACGCGAGGCGACTACCCAGGGCCTGCCGCGCGGCGTCCAACACATGCTCGGGGGCATTGAAATCCGGCTCGCCCAAGGTCAGGTCAATCACGTCCCGGCCTTCAGCGCGCAGCGCGGCAGCACGTTTGGCCATCATCAGAATGGGCGATTGCAAGGCACGGTTTGGGGCAGCGGCAAGTGACATGGAGCTCTCCGGGCAACGGTTGGATGAGCACCACGATAAGAACTCGCGACCTAAAATAAAATCGACTTAAAATTCAGCCATCAACAAGTTTTGCTCATAAGTCATCTGGCCGGAGCATGGCGTTGAACAGCCTGCGCGAGGGCGACGGCCAATCTGGCCAACGGGCGGTCTTCGCGCTCTAGCAAGACCACGCGGCGGGTTTTTTGTGGCGAGCCGAAGGGCTGGATGTCGAGATGGCCCAACTGCGCGAGGTTGTGACTGGACAGCGGAATCACCGCCACCCCAAGCCCGCTGCTGACCATCTGGATGATCGCCTCCTGGCTGTCCAACTCCATGCTGGTGTGCACGCGCAGGCGCATCCGCCGTAGCTCCTGCTCGATGGTGCGTCCGGCCCAGGCCCGGCGATCAAAACGAATGAACGGTTGCTGTTGCAGTAACTGCCGAAAATCCTGCCCCGCCAACGAACCCGGCGCAATTATCCAGAAGCCCTCTTCATAGAGCGTGGTACTGACCAGGCCATAAGGGTGCGGGCGCACAGGTTCGGTGGTGATTGCAACGTCCAGTTCGCCCGCCTCAACGCGCACGGCCAGTTCCGCCGACATACCAGAAGCCACGTTGATACGCACATGCGGGTGCTCAGCCGCCAACGCGGCCAGGGCCGCAGGCAACGTGCTGGCGAGTGCCGTGTGAATGGCACCGATCCTCAACCTGCCGCGCAACTCGTTATCCCCGCCAATTTCAGCCGCAATGCCGTCATACAGCGCCACGATCTCACGGGCCCGCTCCACCGCTACATGTCCCGCCTCGGTGAGCACCGGCAAACGCCGCGAGCGGTCGAACAACGTCGCATTGAACGTCTCTTCAAGGGACTTTATGTGCAGGCTCACCGCAGACTGCGTGAGATGTACAGCCTCCGCAGCGCGCACAAACGAACCGTACTGAGCAATGGCGATCAAGGTGTGAAGGGCGCGTAGTGACATGGTGATCTCTGTGGCTGTTCAGGCAGTATCCAATTGATGGGGTGGTGTAGGTGTAAAGACGGGCTGTAACAGCCAATGCGCAGGTATGTACTTATCTAGTGCACCTGAATTAAGTATTTCTCTGAACATAAAGGCTCCAGTTTTATACAAAGAGCCTTGAAATGGACCCTAAACCGATTTTTTGCTTGCACCTGGAGCCTCTATGAACACTAGAGCAGGTTCCACCGAAACACAGGTATCACCGGCATTAAGCCCTGCCTTCATAACCCCCGATGATGCCGCTGTCTATGCCCACGATCTGATCGGCAGCCGCCGCGACAAGGAATACGGTGGTTTCATATTGAGCAAGGATAATTACCACTATGCGACGCTTCCCATGTCCAGCGAGGGGAGCTTGTTCCGCCCCTCTGATGTGCTTGAACGATCACCAGAGGGTGACATGCTGCCACCCGCAGGGTATGTGATTGAAGGGTTGTATCACTCTCATGCCGCGTTCCAGCGCGCAGACGCAACAAGGGATCCCGAGAATGAGTTACAAGATAATTTTTTCTCATTGATGGACTTGCGAACGGCCATTTCGTTTCGTCACAACTATGCACGCTTTTATTTATCCAACGCAGACAAAAGCCTGATTTGTTATATAGCCAGCGGCTCACCCACCGAACAAGCTTTGGAACCGTTATTAAGGCTGGTACATCCGGGCACACCGGGTCACCTTGAACAACAGTCTACGAACAGTATTTTTCTGCCCAGTCACTTGCTCACACTGGTTTACAGTGGCGGGGCGCTGACAGTCCTTCAGCCGGGAGCATTTTGGACCAGACGCGGCAGAATTTCTGCAGGCTGGCGAGAATGGCAGGCAGCCTATGTTTGGCAAGCCAGCGTCCCCCCTATTTGTGGCCCTGTACTGCTAACTGCTGATGCTGCTGCCTTGTTTGCAGATGAACTAATCAGGCAACGCCCTTATGTTCAACAAGCAGGCTTTATTCTCAAGCACTTGCAGACCGATTCATTTATTTGCACGCGACCACAGTCTACGGTTTACGAGTCTTTTGACCGTCCTGATGTCTTTCCCCGAAACAGCGCTGGCCTGCCACAATTGCCTGAAGGGTACCGAATGTTTGCCGTGTATCACTCAGCGGATGTCCATCGGCCTGCCGCACCTGCAGCAGAGTCCAGGGTGCTGAACGATTTCATGTCTCCGGACAATGTCTGGATTGATTTTCTGATGATGCAAGCGACCCCAGAGACTCACGCCTACTTTTCTGCACCTGAAGGGGCATTATTGAGTTATGAGCGGACATCTTCAAGGTCGGTACTTGAAGCGCAATTGATTGCCAACGCAGCGCGCTCCGACGAGTTAACCAGCCCATTGCAAAGACAATTGACGGGAGGTGAATTAACGGCAGTTGAGTTTGTGCGACGTGTAGCAGCAGCATTTGCACTGAGGGTTGTGAAAGTCGACAACCTATGGACTCAAACAGGGCGGGTGACTGAAAGCTGGGAGCCTTTCGCATCTGTGCACACCTGAGGTAACTCACGGGTAAAGCCATACGCAAAGCGCGGGGATGGCTTACAAGCAATTGATCTACAGACTCAGAAAACTTATATTCGAGTCTACAGATTAAAAGTAAGGCAGCAAAAATGACATTAACCCACCCAGCACCAGCCCTCACCAAAAATCAGTGCGTGGCCGGTCTTCGGGTGGCGGTGAACATTCTCGAAAAATGGCAGGCATCGGGCGAGCAGGCCTGCCGTATTTTACGAATCTCGCGCAGCACTTATACCCGCGCCAAACAGCGGGAGGCTGAGTGGTCTGTCGGGCTGGACTCAGACCAAATGCAACGCATCAGTTTCGTGCTGAACATTCATGCAGCGTTGCGCCTGGTGTTCGATAACCCCGAGAACGTTTATGGCTTTGTGACCATGGCCAACGACAACGATTTTTTTAACGGCCGCACGCCGCTGGAGGTCATGTCACAAGGGGACATGATTTCTTTGTACGAGACCTATAAACGCATTGATGTGTTGCGGGGATCGCAATGGTGACGTTGAGCCAGTTGGCAGATCTGCCCGGCGAGTCGCTGCAGGCCTATCGACTGGTCAATTCAAAATTCCCGCCCATTGCCCTGTTTGATGACGTAGCCGATGCAGCCACCTTTGAAGCGCTGTACCAGATCCAGGCGCTGACCAATCCCCGGCTGCAAAATGAAGTCGGCCGCCTTGAGTTGATACCGCGAGCAGAGATTCCGTTTGGCATCCCGGGTTGCTCTTATGCGACCGCGCCGTTCACCCACGTCAACCCCGAGGGTTCGCGCTTCAGCAACGGCCGTTTCGGCGTGTTGTACCTGGCTGCCAACCTGGAGACGGCGCTGGCGGAGGTCCATTATCACCAGGACAAATACTGGGCAAATATTCACGGGCTCAATTACGAGCGTTTTGTGTTCCGCGGGTTGTCCTGCTCTTTCACGGACGCGGCGATGAAAGACGCAACGTCGCTGCCCATGAGCGATGCAATCTACGACCCCGACACTTACATGCACTCGCATGCGTTGGGCAAGGCCGTTAAAGACGCCCGATGCCCAGGGCTGCGGTACAACTCTGTGCGCTTGCACGGTAACCACTGCTGGGCACTTATGACTCCAATCGCCATCTCATCGATGGTTCAATCAGCCCACTACGAGATGATCTGGAATGGGCGTATTACCAGCGTCAATAAAATCAGCGAAGCTTAATTGCCAAGAGCAGGCGTAGCGCTCAACCCTTGCTCCTCCAACAACTGCACAAAGCTGCTGAGGTTTCGCGACACGGCCCCACGCCGCCAGACCAGCCAGGTGGTCAGGTAGCGGAACTCGGCGGCCAGCGGCCAGATACTGACCGTTGCGCACCCCGGCATGCTCTGCAGCATGCTGCGGGGCATCAGCGCCAGCCCGGCACCGGCGCTGACGCAGGCGAGCATGCCGTGGTAAGACTCCATTTCGAAGATTTTGCCGGGCACGGCGGCGTCGGTGTTGAACCACTTTTCAAAGTGATGGCGGTAAGAACAATTGGCCCGGAAGGCGTAGATGCTCTCGCCGTTGACGTCGGTCGCGCAGCGGATCGGCGCGTGATGAAGCGGCGCGATTATGACCATCTCTTCTTCGAACACTGGCACACCTTCCAGCGCCGGGTGCAGCACCGGGCCGTCGACGAACGCGGCCACTAGTCGACCCGACAATACGCCTTCAATCATGGCCCCGGACGGCCCCGTCGAGAGGTCCAGGTCGACTTTGGGGTGTTGTTGGTTGTAGGCCGCCAGCAAGGCGGGGATCCGCACCGCGGCGGTGCTTTCCAGCGAACCCAACGGGAATGCCCCCTGGGGGTCTTCGCCCGCCACCGTCGCCCGCGCCTCTTGCACCAGGTCGAGAATGCGCCGCGCGTAGTCAAGGAAACTCCAGCCCGCCGGTGACAGGCGCAAACGGCTTTTCTCGCGGATAAAAAGATCGACCCCCAAATCCTCTTCGAGCTGTTTGATCCGCGTCGTCAGGTTGGAGGGCACACGATGGATGTGGGCCGCCGCAGCGCTGATGCTGCCGTGGTCCACCACCGCCTTGAAGATTTCCAGTTGCACCAGATCCACAGCCATTCTCCAATCGTGAAAGAAACGATCTCTATTATTCAGTTTCAAGAAATCTTTAGCCACCCTACTCTGTGCCCATCTACTCACTCAGCAGGACCATGCCATGAGCCCGATTTCCAGCCAGACCCACGCCCTTTCGATCAACCCGACCACGGGCGAGCAGATTGGCCACTACGCGTATGAGTCCGCCGAGGCTCTGGACGCTGCCCTCACCCGCGCCGCGTCGGGCTTCAGCCGCTGGAAGCGCACACCGCTGCAAGCGCGCTCTGCCGCCATGGTCGCGCTGGCCCGGGCGCTGCGCGACAACGCTGACGCCATGGCAACCATGATCACCGAGGAAATGGGCAAGCCGATCACCCAGGCCCGTGGCGAAATAGAAAAATGCGCCAAGCTCTGCGAGTGGTACGCCGAACACGGCCCAGCCATGCTGGCCGCTGAACCGACCCAGGTCGAAGGCGGCAAGGCACGCATCGAATACCGTCCGCTGGGTCCGATTCTGGCGGTGATGCCGTGGAACTTCCCGGTCTGGCAAGTGCTGCGCGGCGCGGTGCCCGCCTTGCTGGCAGGCAACACCTACGTGCTCAAGCACGCACCGAATGTGATGGGCAGCGCCTACCTGATTCGCGACGCCTTTGTGCGCGCCGGTTTTGCCGAGGGCGTGTTTGAAGTGGTCAACGTCACCCCGGACGGTGTGTCGCGCGCCATTGCCGACCCGCGCATCAGCGCCGTGACCCTCACCGGCAGCGTTCGCGCCGGTACCGCCATCGGCGCACAGGCTGGCGCAGCCCTGAAGAAATGCGTGCTGGAGCTGGGCGGCTCCGACCCGTTCATCGTGCTCAACGACGCCGATCTCGACGCCGCTGTGCAGGCCGCCGTTGTAGGTCGTTACCAGAACTCGGGGCAAGTCTGTGCTGCCGCCAAGCGCCTGATTATTGAAAAAGGCGTGGTTGAGGCATTCACTGAAAAATTCGTCGAGGCCACCCGCAAACTGGTGGTGGGCAACCCGCTGTCCAGCGACACCTACATCGGCCCGATGGCGCGCTATGACCTGCGTGATGAACTGGACCAACAAGTGCGCGACACCCTGGAAGAAGGCGCGACCCTGTTGCTCGGCGGCGGCAAGGCCGACGGGGCTGGCAACTTCTATGAGCCTACGATTCTGGCCAACGTGACCGACCGCATGACCTCGTTCAAACAGGAACTGTTCGGCCCGGTGGCGTCGATCATTACCGCACAAGACAGCGCCCATGCCGTGGCGCTCGCTAACGACAGCGACTTCGGCCTGACAGCGACCATTTACACCGCCAATGTCGAACTGGCCCAGCAACTGACCGGCGAACTGGAAACCGGCGGCGTATTCATCAACGGTTACTCGGCCAGCGACCCCCGCGTGGCTTTCGGCGGCGTGAAGAAAAGCGGTTTCGGCCGTGAACTGTCGCACTTCGGCGTGCGGGAATTTTGCAATGTGCAAACCGTGTGGCTGGATCGCCACTGAGTGGACGCACGCCACTGAAAAAGAGGCAACAGGGGCCAGCACGGGATCATCGTTCCCGTGCTGGCCCTGTCAATGACGCTTCTAGTCCAGTAACGCACGCTGAAGACCGCAGAGTCGCAGCAAGAGGTCATGCTCTTTGACAGACACCTCTATACGCGCGATATCTGCCGCTATTTCATACCCCTCACTGGCAGGGCTGTCGTATTGCTGATCCAGCGCATTAATCAGCTCATCGCTATAAGCTTGCAGCGCCTCGAACTCTTGAGGGTATTGCGTTTTCAGATAAGTGAGCCAGTGCTCCTGGGTCGTTAGATGCTCTAGAAACTCACTGCCTTTTTCAGCCAGAATGACCTTCTCATAAGCCTCTTCTATGGCTGCAGGCGTGACTTCGGGCGCACTAGCTCTATACAACATGTCGGCAGCCTGCTTTGGCAAGTCCAGCCTGTTGGCCAGGGCAGTGCGATAAGCCAAACGTACTTCTACGACTTCAATAGTTCCTGAGGCATTGGCCGTCGCCTGAGCAATGCTTTCCACTTTACCGAGACGAAACATCCGCTTGTAAAAGGTAAACAGCTCTTGACCGCTTTTACTCGCGGCCCCCGTGCCAAACTCGGCGAATTCATAAACCCTTAATTCAATGTCGTTAAATACCAACATCCTTCCATCAGGGCAGGTACCGCGCGAGCGGGCCAGGCTGAAAAGCTCATCACGCAACGTCTCATCTTTGTAAGCTGCCTCCAGTACCTCCCATACTCGCTGGTTCAACTCAGCCCTGACGAGGGCAAAATCCTGACTCCCTTGAAGTAACTCAAGCAGGCGAAAAAAGTACTGGGAGCCGGGGGCTTCTCTAAGCACGTTCCACATTTCGTGTTTTGCTGAATCAGCAGGCACGTCCTGAAACCATGGTTCTTTCTCATCTCCCAAGGCCTGCACATCCGGTAACTCATCAGTTATTTCCTCATCGGTCTCTACATCGCTCTGCCCATCAGAATCTTCATCCGAACCGGCTTCAGAACTGTCGACCTGCAATTCTTCCAATGAATACCCCAAGTCATTGCCTGTGAAATCACGGTAGTCGTACAACGACCTTAGTTCACTGTTGGGTAGATAATTATTGGACAGGTCAGTCCCGGCCATCAGCAGGTCGTGATGACCTTGCAGAGCGCGAAAGGGAATCGCCTCGATCTGATTGGCATCGAGTTTTAAAACACGCAATTGCGTAAGATCCAGTACGCCCTCAGGCCATTCACTCAATCGATTGCCACTGAGTATCAGTGTCTGCAAGTTATCCATGCCCTGGACGTCGACTTCGCTCAGCATGTTTCGACTGAGATCCAGCGATTTCAGCCCACGCAGGGGTTCTAAATCAACTGAACTCAAATGGTTGCCAGCCGCTTCCAGGCTATTCAAATGCTGGAGCGCCCCAATGGACTCGGGTAATTCGGTCAAGCCTGCATTGTTCAGTTGCAACGTTCGTAACTGGCTGAACGATCGGATACATGTTTGCGCCCCCGCTTGCGTTAACCCCGTGCCACTCACGTTCAAAGCGGTTATGTCATTAAGCGCGCCCGGTAATTGAGGCATGTCACCGATGCATAAACCAGACAAGTCGAGCGCTTGCTGTTCGACGCCTGAACGGGCCACGCTGTATCGCCAAGCTTGGAGAATGCGGTCCGCGGCAGTCTTGCGGTCTGCCGAGTTCACCCAGCGGCTGCCCCCTTCTATTCGGTAATTGCGGCTCGCGACCCAGTCATTGAGGCGACTCGTGAGTGCGCCGAGTTCCTGTTCCCACTCCTCAAGCCTGACTTCAATGGAGACTTCACCTGTTTGAATCTGCTCCAGGCGTGCTTGCGCCTGCTCGGGCGTCAGATCGGGGGTCAGTCGCTGCAAGCGAGTCAGAGGGGAATCATCGGGGGCGGTCGTTAACGGCTCAGGCAGTAGCAAGTCCGGGTTGTCTGCGACCTGAATCGGGAAGGATTCAGGCTTGCCGTCCGTCACGCCCTCGGCCAGCCTGTCCAGGCCAATGCCTCCTACCCGGTTACGTTTATGTTTGAGCCCATAATTCAATAAGTCATCACAGCTTTTACGGGTTAACCGGCACCCTTGCAGCAGCGTTTTGCTTAACACGGTTGGATGATTTACGACCTCAGGTGGAATCTCGGTTAACGCGCTGAAACTTAAATTCAGGAACCTTAACGAACGACACCGTTCAATGCCTGCCGGCCAGTGCTTTATTGAAGTGCTACTCAAGTTGAGTTCTTGCAGCTCATCGAGTGAACTGACATCCAGCTCCTCCACCCAGTTACCACTCAGGTCCAACCGCTTAAGCCCGACCATTGAATTAAGGCTCTCCTGCATCTGCGGCGTGACCCTCAACTCATTGAATCCGAGGTCTAAACTGCTTAGCTGCGGCAGGTCTGCCAGAGCGGATGGAAAATCCAGTAATTGGCTTCGCGAAAGATCCACTACTTGTACATTTTTGAAGGCACCCAGGAACGTGTTCAACTCGTCTACAGGCAAGTTAAGCGCAGGTATTCTCAAGCGCGTGACATGGGTAAAAGAATGGGCTTCAAGCTTTGGCAAGTCGTCAAAAGCGCCCACTTCCAGGTCAAGAATGCCGCCCTCCTCCGGTTGTTTCCAGGCAACGCCCAGATCATCGCCTTCCAGACCCAGCCGTTCGGCCAACCCGCTGCGCCAGCAACCTGTAATCCGATCGCAAACCGTTTGCCGTAAGTGAGTGTAAGCGCCAGAAGAAACCTGGCTTTTCCAGTGATTCAGACGCGCAATCAGAGTTCGGTACTCTTCAGTTACTTCACCGACCCGTCCGATCAACACCCCGGCTGGCAACTTGTACAAGGCGCGCTGAATCACAGACTCCGTCAGCGCAGGCACCCGGGTCCCAATGATTAGGGTTCTTAGCCCTTCTCTCACATAACTGGAGGCCAGATCGGACGCTTCAGCGGCATAGGCAGGGATAGAGGACAGGAAATCATAGGCCCTCACGATAGTGTCCATATCCATGCCTGACCAGTTCAGACGCAGCGTTGAAAACGGATGCAGACGGCTCTCAAAAAACGCGTCTGGCAGCGTCACAATCGAGGTATTACGCAGGTCCAGCAACTCAAGATGTTCGAGCCCGAAAAGCCCTGTTGGCCATTGACTCACGTTGCCGAACAGGCTCAACCCTCGAAGCTCGGACAACTGCGTGACATCCAGCGCATTGATGTCGCCGCTTAGAGATAACTGCTCGAGCTGTGAGAGTCTCGACAGCACATCAACAAGCGGTGCACTTGAGTCTGCTCCGACGTTCAACGTCAGCGAAAGCTCAGTAATCCCGTCCAATGCGGGCAGTGCCTGCGCAATCGGCCCGATCTGTTCTTTGCCTACGAACAACTCCAGACGTCGTGCATTAGGAAAACGCTGGAGAAGTCCGGCGCCCGGCTCACTGACTAATAAGCCGGCGTCCATACTCAAGGCCCTGACATGCGAGAAGTCAGCCTCCCATGCCGGTAATTGGCTGACGCTTCCCAAATCGAGGGCAATATTGGCGTCCTGGTTATAGGGCAGACCTGAGCGCCAGCACTCAATGACTCTGCTCACAATCCCAGACCGTCCGCTGCGCTCGGCACTCCAGGCTTGCAGGACGCTACGCAACCCCTGCAGTTCATTAAGCTGGTGCTCTAACGCGTCAAATATCTGTTGATCCGTAACACCTTGGCTCAACCGCGCCTCAATGTAGCCAAGCGCTTGTTCATCACTCATGCGTGGATAAACATCCCGCAGCCTCACGACTTGCAGGTCTCTGACGCCAAGACCTTTTCCAGTGCCAGACAGCGTATAACCGACCTTGTTATTGATACGGCCAAGTACAGGCTCCGCACCCGGAATGCGCTGATGCAATATTTGCGCCACTTCTGAACGATTCGATAATGCATGCTGCGCCAATGCTCCCCGCAAGTCATTAGCCTGACTGATGTCTAAATAGCCCATGGCTTCACGGGTCAGTTCGGGCAACACCTGCACAATTGCTTCATAAAGGTTCAGGTCAGCGCTCATGGGCACACCTGCCGCTTGCACTACAGAGAAGTGATCACCGGATTTGATCAGGGTTCTATGGATGGGGTCCTGTTCAAGGCCAATGCTATCGAGCAACCGTCCCTGACTGCTATTGGCCCTGATTTGCAGGTGTATGTCATTTGACCATCCGGGCAAATGTTCCAGACCCCGCAGCGCCAGACGTTCACTGTCCAGGGATGACAAACTCGGCTTACACAACCCCGCGATTGCACGATTCATTCGTCCTTGCTGGATGTAAACGCGCGCCCTGTCGTCGATGCGCCGGGAAACTATTGCGTGATCACGCAGGTCTGCCAACTCGCTGTTGCTGGCGGTATCCAGTACTTCTTTAGCAGCACGCTCGGACAACGAAGGGAACCTGTTGCGCAACAGTTCTACTTCAATAGGTGAGGAAGTGCTCTTGACCGCACTTAGCAGGCGCTTGAGCAGGTGGTGTTTGTGTCGGCCCAGGGCATCGGCAAGCGTCTGGTTGAAACGCCGGGTGGGCGATAAGGCGCCCTCTGCCTGACCCAGCAGTTGTGCTGCCTGCTCATCACTTAATGAGGAGAGAACCCGTTCAGCTAACGTTCCCTGAGCAACATCGGCACGGGTGATTCTGATAATCGGCCGAGGGTCGCGCTCAACCAGCACCTTCCCATAACGCGTTGACGGGCCCCACATCTGGTCGCCATCAAACACTTCAAGCTCTTGCCCTCGGGGCCAACCTGGCATTTCAACCAGCACGCGCAAGACCTCGTCCTGATAGTGGGTAAAGCCTTTGCTACTGGCGATCTGCTCAATCAACGCTTCCAGTTCACGATCAACCCTGAACAGCTCAAACGTGTCGAGTAACACCGCAGGTGCGGGCAAACCCTCCATATGAACTTGACGCAGTGCCGCATCAGACACCCCGCTTATGTCCCCCATCTGACCGAGGGTGGCATCGTCAAACAGACGGGTCTCATGCCCAAGGCGACGCAGTAAGGTGGCCCGATTCCACTCCAGCGGCTGTTCATGAGCATGGCGCCATGCCCCCGCGTTATTGTGCTCAAGCGTGGGCTCGAATACGTTCTGGGCAGAGGGGTGTTTGAGCTTCCATTTGTTGATGGACTGATCAAACGTTTGCTCATAGACGTGTTCACCCACTCGAACATACGTCTTGCCATTGACGTGGTACTGCCCCAGAGCATTGGGCTCACTGTTGTCCAGCACCTGCTCGGGAACCTGATAAGCATGAACCTCTGGCTTGCACAGCCGAATCTCCCCCGTGGGCAGCACGGCCTGCCTCACCTCTTTAAGAATTCGGGGAATAGTGCCCGCCGGTATCTTGCTAAAGGCATACCCGGCGGCGCCCATCACGCCGATGAATGCCACATTCATAGCTACTGATTCCAGGTGCGACCATGCCCCTTCCATGTCACCCACACTCCAGCTTTCAAAGCCGTCGTAGACCTCTTTGGCCAACTGCAGAGCCATGACCACCATCATCGCTTCTCCCAGCCCGGGAACAAAAAAGGCAGCGACGTTAAGCACAT
This sequence comes from Pseudomonas sp. PS01297, assembly GCF_029959305.1. Taxonomy (NCBI): domain Bacteria; kingdom Pseudomonadati; phylum Pseudomonadota; class Gammaproteobacteria; order Pseudomonadales; family Pseudomonadaceae; genus Pseudomonas; species Pseudomonas sp. PS01297. The sequence goes on along the minus strand of NZ_JASCPQ010000007.1, from coordinate 78,530 downwards.
TCATTCCCACCGACGCCCAGTACTCCAGGGTCTCGACGGTCTGCTCCCAATCCACCACAGCAGTGGGTATGGCGATCGCAAGCGCATCCTCTTTTATCCTTTCTATTTGCCTGAAATAGAGCGTGTCGAAGATATCGCCAGAGATCGATTGCAACGTTTGCTGGCTCACTCTCAAGTTGACGCTCGATGCGGCAAAATAAACAGGCTCCTCCTGAGTGCCAGGCGTGGGGTGTTTCTCGATCAACTGATGGTTCAGGCGCGTCAGAAAGTCCTTCTGTTTGCCTTGCGGTACCAAGCTTGCAAAAAACTGCTGGTAATTGGCGGAGCATAAGTTCGCGACCAGGTCCTGAGTGAATTCACCCAGTGAGGAATACTCCTTGAGAGGGCTGATAGGGGCTCCCGGGATATACACCATGACAGGATCAGGGCCGGGCTCATCAAACCGGACTGCCGGCAAAGTAATGCCTGTGTGCTCCTCCACCCAGCCTCGAATGGGGTACGAGCGAGCAGACTCGATGATCACTGCATGGCCAATGTTGAAGCCCAATAGCTCAAGCCCGCTGAAGACCAGCGGCCCCGTCCTCGGGTTTGGGGCACCGTCGAGCAATCCTCGGACCATCTCGTAACCCGCCACCTTGACATCGCCTACCATCAGGCCGGTATGAAGCCGCACAGCCATTTGCTCTTTCAGGGCAATGATCATCTGATGTCGCAATCCGGCGCGTGTTGCCCGATCATCAAAAACACTGTTCAAGTGCTCCTGATACTGCTTGCCCAAATCAAGCTGGCGGCATAACTGCGAGAAAGCCTGAGGTGCTACGGCGTGCTGCTCTTTAAAACGATAACGGTTGCCCTCGATCGAATCGGGCCGAGTTTGTTCACGCCAGATTAAATCAGCCCCCTCGGCCCCCGAAAAGCCTGATGATCCTTGTGCGGTCAAGCCAGCTTTTTCGGTCACCAACGCACCCGCCGGGGCGATCACACTGGATGCTCCCCCGACCACCACCGAGAAGTCTTCTTTACCCGAAAAGTTGAGCAAGGCCGCCTGCAGCAGGCTTTGCTCGTGTACCGGTTGATCACGACGCAGGTAATAGAGGCTGTTTTTATTGACATCGATAGCCGACGAATCGAGCCCCTTCATGGCCTCCACCAGCAGTGGCTCCGCAAACTCGGCGATGCCTTTAAACCCCTGGAGTTTAATGGCCAGCATGGCATGCGCCTGACGGCTTCGCGCCTGGCTCACCAACAATGCCTCACGCAGCCAGGGTGCGGCATGGGTGAACCACTCGGGCAACTGGTCTTCGTTTACATGCCCTGCAAACAAGCCCGCTCTCAAGCGTTGGATATGTGAGGGGTGGCTGTGTTTGATCCAACTGGGCATTTTGTCCTTGATAAATGCGCCATGGGGTCCTGCAACCTGTATCACGGGTGTTCCCGTCATTGAGTCTCTCCTGATAACTCATTCAATAAGTCATCAGAAAACCTCGCCTGCGCCCTGCTCAGGTGGTAACTATTTACCGCACGGGCCAGTGCTTGGTCACGTTACTGGCCCATTCTCATCGGCGGAATTTATGAGCGGCTGACCCCATTGGCTTTGAAGAGCCATTCAAACGCTTGCTCCAGTGTGGGTGCCGGCGTCTGCAATGGATTCGCGCTGATCTGTTCGGCGGTGCGCTGGAACAGGTCTTTGACCCCCGGCAGCACGGCCACCGGCATATCGGCGGCGCGCAATTGGCGCTCAGCCTCTTCAACCTCTTTGAGACGACGTGGCGCATGCAGCACGTGCGTGCGGATCAAAGCGCCGAGGAAATCGCGCAGGCTGGCTTGATCAATGTCGCTCAAGGCGTCGTGCAGTTTGTCGGTCACGCCCTGTTTTTCTGCGGCCATAAAGCACTCGATGGTCAGCGCCTCCAGCCCTTTGGTAAACACGCTGCGCAGAATTTTGAGCGCTGCCGCATCGCCCGCCGCGCCACCTTCAACCGCCTTGAGCGGTGCGCCGATGGCCGCGTACAGGCGCTGCGCAGGCTCAATGCCGGGACCTGCGCCCAGCAAGTTGGTCTTCTCATGGGTCAGCGCGATGGCGCCGAGAATTGCCACGTCGACGTACACGATGCCCGATTGCGCCGCCTGTTCGGCAGCGATTCTGATCTGCGCCGGGTCTGCTGTCGTCATGTCGATGTACAGCGCGCCCTTGCGCATGTGGGCCAGCGCCTGCTCGGCCACAACCAGCGACACGGTGCCGAATACGCACGACACGACAACGTCGCAGTCTGCAGCGATAGCGCCGACTGACGTGGCGATATCCAGGCCCAGCTCGGCGGCAAACGCCTGGGCGGTGGCTGAGGGTTTCAGGTCGCACAAAAGGATGTCATGCCCTGCCGCTGCCCACGGCCGCGCATAAGTGAGGCCGACTTCGCCCGCTCCGACAATTGCGATTTTCATTGTTAGGGTTTCCGATTATTTGGCCCCGTAGGCGCCCTTGTAAGTTCCGGACGCGATTTGCGCCATCATCTCTGCTTCTTTTTGTTCGGTCCCCAGGCACCGTTGCAACAGTTCTTCTGCCTGCTCGGCCGGGAACGCCACGATGCCATCGTGATCACCGACAACGATGTCGCCCGGCGAGACGATCATGCCGCCAATGCTGACCGGTACGTTGATCTCCCCCGGCCCGTTTTTATACGGGCCGCGATGGTAGGCGGCCCGGGCAAACACCGGGAAGCTGCCCTTGCCAATCGTCGCCAGATCACGAATGGCGCCGTCTACCACAATGCCTGCGGCGCCGCGTTTTTGCGCGATGGCGGTCATGATGTCGCCCATCAAGGCCCGGCTGATATCACCTCCGCCATCCACGACCAGCACTTGTCCGGGGCTCAGGATTTCCAGCGCCTGATGGATCGCACGATTGTCACCGCACGGGACTTTCACGGTCAGGGCGGTGCCGACCATGGTGCCTTCGATACGGTGGAATGGCGTGAGTGGCGCGCCAGGCAGGCGGTCCAGGCAATCACTGATAATGGACGTCGAGGTGCGGGCATAAGCGGCCAGCAGCGCATGCAAGTCTGACGTTGAGGCGATAGCGTTCATGGGTGTTCCTCAGGTGGCGTATGGCTTTGAGGATAAAGACCCTGAAAAATAGAAAAAGCGATATTATCGTATGCCCAAACATGCCCAACAGGAATGTTAATGATCAACCTCCGGCAACTCCTTGCGCTGCACTGGATCGAACGCCTCGGCACTTTCGAGCGTGCGGCCGAGCACCTCAATACCACGCAGTCAGCCATCTCCAAGCGCATACAGGAACTGGAGGCCTCCACGGGGCTGCAACTGTTCGACCGCTCGCAACGTGGTGCACGGCTCACGGCCATCGGCGAAGAAATGCTGGTGATCGCCCGGGAAATGCTCACCCTTGCAGAACGCATCACCTCACTCAAGGACGGCACCCACGTGGTGACCCGACGGCTCAGGCTGGGCGTGACCGAGCTGACGGCGCTGACATGGCTGCCCCGGCTGATTGCCAAACTGGTAGAGGATTTTCCGGGGCTAACGGTTGAGGCTGAAGTCGATATGAGCCGCAACCTCCATGAAAAGCTCGTGGATGATCTGGTGGACATGATTATCATCCCCGACACCTTCACAGCACCCGAGATCACTGCGGTGCCGCTGGGCATCGTTGAAAACGCCTGGATGGCAGCGCCCGGCGTCGTCGAGCATTCGGGGGTGGTCGGGCTGGCCGAACTGGCCAAGTACCCGCTGCTGGTACAAGGCAAAAAGTCGGGGTCGGGTTTATTTGTCAACAAGTGGCTGGGGACTATGGGTATTGAGCTGCCCAAGATGTTGTCCTCGGACAGCCTGACAGCCATGCTCGGGCTGACCGCCGCCGGGCTGGGTGTCACGTACCTGCCGCTGGAGTGCTTTCGCCCGCTGGTGGATGAGGGCAAATTGACGATCATACAAACAGACCCGCCCTTGCCACCTGTGCCCTACATGGCGATGTACCGAAATGACCGGCCCTCGGCGTTCGTGAGCGAAGTGGCGGTTCGGGCCGTCGAGCAATGTGATTTTTCGCGGCAACTGCAAAGCTGAAAAGGTGCAGATGACGGGCGTCAACGCACCTTCCCGGCGTGAACCGAAGCCCGTTAATGGGCAACCCGGTTACGCACTCGCCAGCGACTCGTCGTTGTTGGCCGGCTCGTTGATCGACAGTACAAAAACCAGCGCTGCCAATGAACACACGCCCAGGAAGATGAACACCGCCGTCCAGCTGTAGCTATCCAGGAGCAAGCCGGTGATCAGCGGAGCCATCGCCCCGCCGGCCTGGCCTGCGCTGTTGACCACAGAGGCCGCCACCGGATAAGTGGTGCGCGTGGTCAGGCCCATGGAGTACACGGAAAATGACGAGTAGCCGATGTTCAACAGAAAGCCCGTGCCAAACAACAGCAGGCTGACCGAGAGCAGGTCATTGGGCGCATACACCAAGGCAACCATCATCAGGCACGTGGCCACAGCGCTGATCATCATCGTTGGCTTTCTGCGACGGTCCAGCACGGTGTCAGACAACCAGCCCCCGACGATATTGCCCAGCACGCCGCCAGCAAAAGGCAAGGCCGCCACGAAGCCGATCTGCATCAGTTCAAAATGCTTCACTTCCCCCAGGTACTTGGGCAGCCAGGCGAGCAGCACGTTGACCACGCCGGTCATCAACAAATAGCCCAGACCGCAGCCCCATATGTTCCAGGACGCAAACACAGAGCGTGAGCTGGCCAGTCGCGGTGTTAGTTTGTAACGCAGCAGGGTGTCCAGCGCACCGAAGCTTTTGTGAGTGCGCACACTGTCGGTTTTGCTGGTCTGCTGGTCTTCGATGTAGGTGGCTTCTGCGTCATTGACCCGGCGACCCGCGCGTGGATCGTTGGGCACCAGCCACCACCAGATCAGCGCCAGCACGACGCCGGGGATGGCGAAAGCAAAGAACATCGTCCGCCATCCATCGAGCATGATCAGCGCTGCGCCAATGGGCGGAGCGATCACTGCACCCATCTTCGCCGCCGACAGAAAAGCCCCGGTGGCGAGGCCTTTTTCACGTGCCGGGAACCAGCGATTGATCGTACTCAGCATCGACAACGGCAGGGCCGCTTCGGCAATGCCCAGGGCTGAGCGATAGATTTTCAGCAACCCGAAATTATGCGCGGTGCCAATCAGCAGGGTGACGATGGAGGTCAAGCCAATGGAGACCGGCGCAACAACACGCACGCCCACTTTGCTGAGCAAAAAGCCTGCTGGAATTTGCCCCAGGGAATAAAACAGAAAGAACGCGCTGACCAGCAATCCCGCCTGGGCATTGGTCGCCCCGAACTCTTTCTGGATGTAGGGCAAGGCGATACCGATGTTGGCCCGATCGGCGGCGGCCAGCATGTAAACAACGACGATGACGGACAGAACAACCCAGCGATACTTTGACCTCGCCTGAGCGGCAACGTCGGTGGCGGCGATTGCGGTCATGAACATTCCTTTTTTTTATGCTTATTGGAGCCGCCATGTTCTGCATTCAGCGATGTCGATAAAAGCGATAAATAAGAAACCTTATTCATTCCTTTTTCGAATCATTAAGCGCCGCTATTCAGGGGTGTAACGGCAGGTGTTAGCGCAAAAAAAAGGCACGACACTTGGCCGGGTGTTCTCATCACTCCCCTTTGCCACGTGCAGTGCAAAGGGAAACAGGAGACTTCAACACCTTGGGCTCAAGCGCGTGCCGAACGCTCAGCGGAGCGAATCAAACAATCGTGACGTGTTTACGCCTGCTCAGTGGGCAGCAGTTCGGAAATCTCGATCAGGTTCAGATCAGGGTCGCGAAGATAAACAGAGCGAATAGGGCCGGTTGCCCCCGTGCGCTGCACGGGACCGAGCAGAATCGGCCAGTTCTCGGCTTCCAGGTGGGCGATGACCTCATCCAGGGTGACGGTGGCGATGAAACAAAGGTCGAGCGCCCCCGAGACGGGCAAATGAGCTTTGGGTTCGAACTCAAACCCGCGCACGTGAACGTTGATCTTCTGCTGGCCAAAATGGAACGCCATCCGCCCTCCCGGCGAAGGCACAAATTGCATGCCGAGCACACGCATGTAGAAGTCTTTGCACGCCTGCACATCAACGGTGGTCAGAACTAGGTGATCAAGGTGTTTAATCATGGGGCGCCCTCCAGAGTTTCGAACACAACCTGCTTATTCAAGGTTGATAGCGGTTCTAACATTAAATGCCCGTTCTCAGCGTCACATAAGGTCGGGCATTTAACGCGTGTGGGTTAAACGACGTTTCTTGGCTCGCCACGTACAAACGCTTCAATGTTGTCGACCAATTGATCGGCCAAACCTTGTACGGCCTCATCACTCGCCCACGCAACATGGGGGGTGAGAATAAAGTTGGGGCGATCCACCAGCGTCATGAACGGATGATCCGGCGCAGGCGGCTCGGCCATCACCACATCAAAACCCGCGCCAGAGATCTGCCCTGCTTCCAGGGCCGGGCCGACAGCACTTTCGTCCACCAACCCACCGCGTGCGGTATTGATCAGTAAAGGCTTGCGGCGCATCAGTGCAAACTCTGCGGCGCCAATCATGTTGCGGGTTTCGGGTAGCAACGGGCAGTGCAGGGTCAGGATGTCGGCTTCAGCCAACGTCTGCTCAAACGGCACATACAACGAGCCGAGCCCGGAGTGGCCTTTGTACCCGGCGAAAATCACCCGCATGCCGAGCCCGCGTGCCATATTGGCGACCGCCTGCCCCAGCACCCCATCACCGATGATGCCAAGGGTGGAGCCGGCCAGGTCCTTGATCGGGTAATCGAAGAAGCAGAACTGTTGCGCCTCTTGCCAGCGCCCTGCCCTCACCGCGTCACGGTACGCACAAATGCTCCGGCGCAAGGCAAAGATCAGGGCAAAGGTATGCTCTGGCACCGTGTTAACGGCGTAGTTGCGGATATTGCTGACCACGATGCCGCGCGCCTTGCACGCCGCAATGTCGACGTTATCGGTGCCCGTAGCGGCAATGGCCACCAGGCGAAGATTTTTCGCCGCAGCGATTACTTCACCGCTGAGCTTTACCTTGTTGAGCACAACGATGTCGGCATCGGCGATCCGCTCAGCCACTTGCTCGGGAGCGGTGCGCCCCCAGGACTGGATCTCATGCGCAAAGGACGGCGCCCGCAGCACGGTCTGTGGCGACAGCGTGTCCCGGTCAAGAATGACGATCTTCATGCTTTATAACCCAGGCGTGCCAACTGGGCATCAATCCAGGTGATATCCAGGCGGTCTTCTTCGATTTCTTTAACCGTCACTTTCTCTGCTGCGCACTTGCCCAGCGCGGCATCGAGGATCTGCTCGGCGGCTTCAAACGGCACGCACAGCAAGCCGTCAGCATCACCGAGTATCAGGTCACCGGGGTTGATCACCATGCCGCTGATGGCGATTGGCACGTTGATTTCGCCAGGCCCGTCCTTGTACGGGCCACGGTGGGTGATCCCGGCGGCATACACCGGAAAGTCACCGGCCTGGATCGCATCGATGTCGCGAATCGCCCCATTGAGCACGATGCCGCCAAGGCCGCGCTTGTTAGCCGTTGCCACCATCAGCTCGCCCATCAGCGCGTTCGTCAGGTCGCCGCCGCCGTCCACCACAATCACGTCACCGGGTTGTGCCAGATGCAAAGCCTTGTGGATCATCAGGTTGTCACCCGGACGAGCTTTGACCGTGAAGGCAGGCCCCGCCAACACACCGCCTTTGTGATACGGACGCAACTGAGTACCGCCAGCAGTCATTCGCCCCATGCAGTCACTGACGTTGGCAACCGGGACTGCGCGAAAACTGTCGACCAGTGCGGCGCTGACTTGGCGTGTACGAGGGAGGATTCGAAGTCCGATCATTGTTGTTTTCCATCTTGACGGAGTGGGCGGTCGGCAATGTGCCAGCCGGGGTACAGGTGTGGATGCCAGCCGCCTTCAAGCCAGGGGCCCAGCTGGCATCACCTGCGGGTTGACGCCACTTTAGGAGAAGGTTTCGCCTGTAAAAAGCGAATTAAAGAAGGCAAAAATGTTCGAAAAAAGTGATGAGTCAGTGGCTCGTCAGACCACTAAAAGGGCATTTCGCAGCGGCCCAAACTGCCCCCGCCATTGCCCGCAGGTGCCGCCCCGCGCCCCCTGTGTGCTGGCAGCTATGGTAGATTGCCGCGTAAACCAATGGCTCTCACTTGGGATCTTTGTCATTACGGAGGATATATGTCCGACACGCTTTCTCAGCTTGAATCCGACCTTAACGGCCCCTTGGTCGCGTCTGCCCACCTGGTGGTAGAAGGCCAAGTGCCGGCGTCGGAGTTTGAGTTCGGCATGATCCTGACGTGGAACGCTTTTTCAAGGTGGGCCACCTCCTGCATGAGCGCGGCCGGAGCACCGGATCTGGGCATGGTCGACATCATGGTGCTGAACCATATTTGCCACCGTGGCAAACAGAAGAAGCTCGCCGATATCTGCTTTACCTTGAATTTTGCAGACACCCACATCGTCTCTTACTCCCTGCGCAAGCTGTCGGGGAGCTTGCTGATCAGTTCCAAAAAGATTGGCAAGGAAGTGTTCTACAGCCCGACCAAAAAGGGCCTGGCGCTGGTAGAGCGGTATGTGACGGTACGCACCAAATGCCTGGTGCCGAGCATCGATCAAAACCTGGTCGAAAAACTCAGTTCAACGGCCCGGACGTTGAGAGAAATGTCTGGCACGTATGACCAGGCAGCGAGGGCAGCTTCTTCACTGGTTTGACCCCACAAGCTTTACGCAATTACTCGACGCGATGTTACCTTTTGTAGCGACTTTGCTCCCTTAGGTAGCATTGCCAAAATAGCGTCGCGAGCTGAAAAATCCTTTCCCCGCCGAATTCTCGGCAAAAAATCGCAAAAAACAAAATCTAACTTTTAGCTTAACTTTCAATTAGTTATATCCATTAAAAAGCACTTTAAAGACTAAACGAAGACAAAACACATTCGAATCGTAAACGTTGGCGTGCTCCATGCAACGCCTCCCGCACGGCATCTGTCGTTCGGTGAGCACCTGCATTTGGAATAGCCATGATTCTTTTTGAACCCACATTAGCAACGTCAAGGGCCGTTGATACCGCTGTGCGAATTTCGCTAGCAGGTACCAACGGCCTGCTTCTGGATGTGTCCTGCGGCCCTTATGACAAGGCGCTGCAACAACGGCTTTGGGCGTTGAACAACACCCTGCGTGATCCGCAAAGTTTTCCAGGGTTAGTCGAAACCGTGCCAGGGGTTAACAACCTGCTGGTCATCTACGACCCCCGCAAGATCCCGCCAGATGCAGCGGCGCAGGTGTTGTCCGACCTGTGGATCAGTTCCAGCCCCACGCCCATCAATGGCAAGCACTTCGTTATCGACATGATCTACGGCGGCGAACACGGGATGGACCTGGACTACGTCGCCGAACAAACGGGGCTCACCCAGCGTGACGTCATTGCCCTGCACAGCTCGGTCACTTACACCGTGGCCGCGCTTGGGTCGATGCCGGGCTTTCCCTATCTCGTGGGGTTGCCCCCGGCGCTTGAAGTCCCTCGCCGTCAAATCCCGCGCACCTTGATCCCAAAAGGCAGCGTGGTAATCGCCGGTGAGCAGGCGTCTGTCTTCCCGTGCCCAGGACCGTGCGGCTGGCACGTCATCGGCCACGCCGACTTTGATGGCTTTGACAACCAGGCAATGCCGCCTGCGCTGTTGAGCCCCGGTGACACCCTGGTATTTCGTCCAAAGGCGCAATTGAAATGATGGAAATCCTCTCTAACGGTCCTCTCAACATCATTGTCGATCGCGGTCGTATCGGGTTCCTGGCCAGCGGTGTCAGCCGCAGCGGCGCCATTGACAGCCTGAGCTACGAGCTCGGCAACGCGATGCTGGGCAATTCACGCGAGGCTGCCAGCATTGAGATCAACAACTTCCCGTTCAAGGTGCGCATGAGCGAAGCGTGCTGTGTTGCCATTACCGGCGCGCTAAGCACTAGCCGAATCGGGCAAAAACGACACGCGCCGTGGTCACGGTTAAAGGTCAATGCGGGTGAAACACTGGTCATCGAAGCGCCTCAAGAAGGCCGCTGTGTTTACCTGGCAATCGAGGGCGGCATTGAGGTGCAACGGGTGCTCAACTCTTGCGCCACCGACCTTAAAGCCGCGTTCGGAGGCCACGAAGGTAAAGCCCTGGCGAAAGGCGGCAGGCTTCGCAGCTCGCCCCGCAACAGCGCTGCATCGGCCGCCCCATCGAGTCTCTTCGACCCGGCACTGCAAGCGTACTGGCGGGCGCTGAGTGAAGCGGGAACCACGGTTCGCGTCTTGCCCTCGGCCGAGTGGCAAGAGTTCTCGGACGAGAGCAAAGAGCGTTTCTTCAACACCCATTACACCGTCGGGCGCAGTTCCAACAGGCAAGGTTACAGACTGTCTGGCGCCGTGCTGAAGCGCACCGTCAACCGTGAGTTGCTCTCCCACGGAATCGTCCCCGGAACGGTGCAGATACCCACCAGCGGCGAGCCGATCATTCAACTGGTCGACGCCAATACCTGCGGCGGCTACCCCAAGCTGGTGAACGTGATTGAAGCCGACCTCTGGAAACTGGGCCAACTGATGCCGGGGCGCACCCTTAGGTTCGAGCTTACCGACATCGACGCCGCCCTCAGCGCAGGCGCCCAGCGGCATTCCTTGTTTGAAACGACCGCGACGCAGTGGCGGTAAGTGTTTGTAGTTGATCTGAAAAAAGTGGAAGAGGAAAAATGCACAGCAAAGATCTTGAACGATTGATTGATAGCTTCGAGCGCTCGACTCTCCTTGAGTTGAAGTACACCCAAGGGAACACCAAAGTCCATCTCGGTCGCCGACAACAAACGCCTGTCAGTACAACCGATACACCTCTCAAGCCCGCAGCCACTGTGGTTGTGCCAGCACCCGCCGCACCACTGGATGAGCACCTGATCGCCGCCCCGATGGCAGGCATCGTGTACCTGCGCCCCTCCCCGGCAAAGCCTGACTTCACCAGCGTCGGCAGCCAGGTCAGTGAAGGCGACACCCTCGCGGTGATTGAAGCGATGAAATTATTCAACCCGCTGGAGGCCGAGTTTGCCTGCGAGATCGTCGAGATCCTGGTGGCGGATGGTGAAGACGTTGAGCGCGGCACCCCCATTTATCGAGCCAGGAAGGTTAACCATGTTTGACAAGGTATTGATCGCAAACCGGGGTGAAGTCGCGTTGCGTATCTGGCGTGCCTGTAAATCACTGGGCCTGCAAACCGTGGCGGTGTATTCAAAAGCCGACCGCGACTTGCGCCATGTAAAGCTGGCAGACACCTCCATTTGCATCGGCCCGGCTTCGGCTTCCAAAAGCTATCTGTTGCAGCAAAAAATCCTGCTGGCGGCAAAACTCACGGGGGCGCAGGCCATTCATCCGGGGTATGGTTTTCTGTCCGAGAACGCCGGGTTCGTCAAAGCGGTTGAGGACGCAGGCCTGACATTCATAGGCCCGTCATCCGAGGCCATTGCGTGCATGGGCGACAAGGTGCGCGCCAAGCAGGCGATGATTGCAGCCGGTATTCCGTGTGTACCGGGCTCAGATGGCGCGGTGCCTGATAGCGATGCAGAGATCCTCGAGTGCGGCACAAAAGTCGGCTACCCGCTGATTATCAAAGCGGCCGGTGGCGGGGGTGGCCGTGGTATGCGAGTGGTCAATGCGCAATCGGAGCTGCTGCGCTCGGTCAGCCTGACGCGCGAAGAGGCCAACGCTGCCTTTGGCAACCCGGTGGTCTACATGGAGCGATTCCTTCAGACACCGCGTCACGTCGAGATTCAGGTGCTGGCCGATCAGCATGGCAATGCGCTGTGGCTGGGTGAGCGAGACTGTTCCACGCAACGCCGACACCAAAAATTGATTGAAGAATCCCCTGCGCCGGGCGTCGGCCGGGATTTGATCCAGGAGATTGGCCAGTTGTGCGTGAAAGCGTGCCTGGCGATTGGCTATGTCGGTGCCGGGACCTTCGAGTTTCTCTACGAAAACGGCGAGTTCTTTTTCATCGAAATGAACACCCGTGTTCAAGTCGAGCACCCGGTCACCGAGATGGTCACCGGCGTCGACATCGTCGCCGAGCAAATTCGAGTGGCCATGGGCCTGCCACTGTCGATCAGCCAGGATCAGATTGTATTTTCAGGCCACGCCATCGAGTGCCGTATCAACGCAGAAGACCCATGGTCTTTTGCACCGTCAGCCGGCACGGTAAGTGACTGGTTGCCACCAGGTGGTCCGGGTATTCGGGTCGAGTCACACCTCAAACCCGGGTTCAAAATCACCAGCCACTACGACTCCCTTATCGCCAAGGTTATTGCCCATGGCTCAACGCGAGAGCAAGCCATCGAGCGAATGAAAGTGGCGCTCAGTGAACTGGTGATCGCCGGTGTTGATTCAAATATCCCCTTGCAACTGGAGATATTGGGCACACAGCAGTTTGCTCAAGGCGGGGCGAACATTCATTACCTGGAGCATTATCTTGACCAGCGAGAAGGGAGCCAGCAGTCATGACCATTGATGAAATTGAATTATTGATCCATCGACTGCAAGGGTCGAGCATCCGCTCATTAACCGTTGAAGATGAACGTTATTCTTTAAGCCTTGAGTTTGGCAGCGCAACGACAACCGTGAGCGTTGCAGAACCCGCGCTGGCAGCGCCTGCCAAGACTCTAGAACAGGGCACAGTGATTGAATCACCCGAGATGGGTGTTTTTTATCATCAGCATCCCTTTACCGGGGCCACGACTGACCTCTGCGGACAACAGGTGACACCTGACATGATCATTGGTTATGTCGTCGTTGAAACAACAATCGTACCGGTATACCCCAGCACCAGCGGAACATTGAAAAGTTATTCAGTCAGTAATGCTCACGTTGTGGGCTACGGAGATATCGTCGCAATACTTATATAACGCCCAGCCTGACGTTTAACCTGACAAGCAACATCACCACCGGTTTAGTGGCGCGACTTCTCACGCTCTGAATTTCTCTATAGATGAGAAAAAGCGATGATATTCCATACCAATAAATCGCTATAGCCATGATAAGCGGTGGTGTATGTTGCAAGTGGCTTACAGCAAACAAATACAATAACAATTACTAGCTACTACGGGTTAATGCTTCGGCACCTGCTCTTTCCCTACTGTCTAGTGGTTACATCTCAAAAGTTCTCGGATTCCTCCGGCGAGATAAACACCTATGATAAAAGATACTGCAGTTCTGCATTATTCATTCGATGAAACTTCATCCGAACCTCAATCCCCCTGGAAAGCCTCTATTGTTGCAGGCATGGGTTCAGCCGTTGAGTACTATGACTTTGCGATATATGGCTTATTGGCCAGCACGTTGGCGAAAGTATTCTTTCCGGCCATGAATTCATTTGAGGCCCTTCTTTCTGCACTTGCCGTTTTCGCCAGTGCTTTCATCATGCGCCCATTGGGGGGCATCTTTTTCGGTCGCCTGGGTGACCGTCGGGGCCGTTCGTACACATTGGTTGCGACGGTCATCGGCATCGGTATTGTCAGCGGCATCGTCGGGATACTACCGACCTACGATCAAGCGGGAGTGCTTGCCCCTGTGATGCTGGTGGCCTGCAGACTGGCGCAGGGGTTTTTCGCGGGAGGCGAAGCCAGCGGTGCCGCCACGTACATATCCGAGTGTGCTCCCGCCAACAAACGCGGGTTCTTCGGTGCCTTCAACCCGGCGGGTGTTGCCATTGGTATTGCCACCGCCGCGGGCATGGCGGGCGCGGTCAGTTTCATGATCACCCCGCAAGAAATGGTGGCGTGGGGCTGGCGTATTCCATTTTTGATCTGCATTCCCTTTATCGGCCTCACCTTATGGGCACGGATGAAGCTGGAGGATTCCCCCAAATTCAAAAGCCTGGTGGAATCAAATGAAGTGGTTAAAGCCCCGGTTCGCGAAGTATTCACGCTCCATAGAAAATCGCTGTATCTGGCGGTATCCATTGCCTTTGCGCAGAACTGCACCGCCTACTTGGGCATTGTTTATTTAAACCTGCATATGACCCGAACCCTGGGCTATGAAACAGGCAAAGTCTTTTGGCTGATGGCGGCCAGCACCTTGGCCGCGGCCTTGGCAATGCCCCTGTTCGGTCAAATATCTGACCGGGTGGGTCGTAAAACATTAATGATCATTGGTTATGCCAGCTATATCGTTGTTATCCCCATTTCAATGTACTTGATGTCACTTGGCAGTTTCCCACTGGCCAGCTTCGCCGCCCTGCTCGCCTTTTTGCCGTTTGCCATTGTTCAGGCCCAGGGTTACACCGTTTACGGCGAGTTATTTCCAACCCGTGTGCGTTACACCGGCATGGCCATGAGTTTTAACGTGGGCGCTATTTTTGGCGGCGCCAGCACGCCGTTTATCTGCACTTGGCTGGTCGAAAATACCGGCAACTCAATGTCACCGGCCATTTGGACAAGCTTGGCCGCCATGATTTCCATTATTGCCCTGAGCAAGATGAAAGATGTCACCGGACAAGAACTCACCAACTAACTAAAGGAGTGTCACCGTGCTTAAGTCTGTCGATATTAACTGCGATATGGGTGAGGGCTTTGGTCCTTACACCATTGGTCAGGATGACGAAATGCTGGATGTTGTTACCACGTCCAACCTTGCCTGTGGCTTTCATGCGGGCGACTTCAAGATCATGGCCGATATTTGCGCAAAGGCTAAGCAAAAAGGCGTCGCGGTTGGCGCTCATCCGGGTTACCCCGATCTGTGGGCCTTTGGTCGTCGGCATCAGGAATTCTCCCAGGACGAACTCCGCCAACTGTTGGCCTATCAGATTGGCGCGGCATGGGCGATGGCCAGGTCGGTCGGCCACCGCTTGACCCATGTAAAAGCCCATGGTGCCTTGGGGCATTTGGTTGCAGACAATGAAATGGCAGCTCAGGCGTTAATTGAGACGATCCAGAAAGTCGACGACACGCTCATTCTGTCGACCATGGCCGGCGTCACCCTCGAACGCCTCGCCGAGAGTGCCGGGGTGGCGTACGTTACCGAGATCTATGCCGACCGCGCTTACCTTGATTCCGGCCGCCTTGTGCCAAGAACGCAGCCAGGTGCGGTGATTCATGACGCCGACCAGGCGGCAGCACGGGTGATGCAGATGATCGAAGAAAGCGCAATTATCACCCAGTCGGGCAAGCGTATTCCGGTGTCCATCGACACCATCTGCGTCCATGGGGATACCGACGGCGCGCTGCAGATGGCGAAAAAAGTGCGGGCCTCCCTTGAGCAAGCAGGCATCGCGGTGAAGCCCTATTGCCAACCTGAGTAATTAACCGCCCCAAGCAAAACGCCCAACTTCGTGTTGGGCGTTTTGTTTTTGACATTTAACACATAGTTATTTAAACAACAGCCTTATGCACTGCCAAAGTTCAATACTGCTGAATAGCACGCACACACGTAAAGTTGATACTGACCACCACAACTCCACGCGCACCCGCCCATAACAATAACTGTTGCAGCATTAATTAACGTACATAACTCAATTATTCAGAACATCAAGAGGGAAGAGACTATCTGGCGTGGTGGGCTGATTCCTGGAATGAACCTTCAGTTGAAGGTAATGGGGCCATATTCCCATGCCATTTAGCAATGACCAGCGGCGCCAGCGCATTACCCAGGACATTCAGAGTGGTTGTTGCCATGTCTATGATCCGGTAAATACCGGCGATGAACGCAATGCCTTCCAGCGGAAGCCCCGCACTGGCAAGGGTCGCCGACAAGATAACGATCATGAATCCAGGGACACCCGCAGCGCCTTTCGACGTCAACACCATCGTGACCACCAGCATCGCCTGTTGCGCCATCGTCAGTTCAATGCCGTACAACTGCGCCACGAAAAGTGTGCCGATTCCGAGGAATATCGCCGCACCATCAAGGTTGAAGGAATAACCGATCGGTACCACAAAACTCACCAGTTCACGCGGGGCACCGTACCGTTCCAGTTTGACCATCAACTGAGGCATGACCGCTGCAGAACTGGCCGTGGAGAAGGCAAGCACCAGTTCATCCTTGATATGGCGGACCAGCGCCAACAAGGAAATACCCGCACACCTTGCAACAGCCCCCAATACCACTGCGCCAAACAGGAACATCGACACGTAGGCAACAATGACCAGCTTGGCCAACGGCAGCAATGACGAAAAACCGAAGTTGGCCACCGTGACCGAGATCATCCCGAAAACGCCAATGGGCGAGTAAGCCATCACCATGGACGTCACCCGGAACATGGCATCGCTGACACCTCTAAACACATTCAGCACCGGCTCCTTGCGCTCCCGGGGCAAGCTTGAAAGGCCCAAGCCGAACATAACCGCAAAGAACAGGACCGGGAGCAAACTGCCTTTGGCCATGGCCTCGACGACGTTCTCCGGAACAATCCCCAGAATCAACCCGGCCACACCCTGGTGCCCTCCCGTGGGCACGCTCACCGCTACTGCGTGCAAGGCATTAAGGTTGGTGCCTGTGCCGGGTTTGAGCACATTGCCCATGACCAGACCACAGATAATCGCAACCGTGGTGACGCAAAAGAAGTAGATGAGCGTTTTGGCCCCCAAGCGGCCTAACGCTTTGGTATCGCCCTGGCCTGCAACGCCAACAACCATGCAACAAAAAACAATGGGGATCACAATCATCTTCATCATCTTGATGAAAAGATCCCCCGCGGGTTGCAGCACGTTGGTAATTAACCAAGGGCGCGCATCAGGGTAGTAATTAAGAATGGCACCCACAGCAATGCCGGTTATCAGGCCGATCAGAATCTGAGCGACCAGTGGAATACGTGGCTTATGCATGTCCGTCTCACACGTTAATTAGTGGCAGGATCTTGTTTTATAAAAAAGGGGGCTTACGCCCCCGTGCCTTTCAGCAAGGCGGTCATGATCAGCGCAACGCTTCACAGGCGCGGCGGATTCGCGCACAACCGTCCTGGATCACCGCTTCGCCACTGGCAAAGGACAACCGCACGTAGGGGCTGATGCCATAGGCCTCGCCCACGACCGTGGCAACGCCCGCCTCCTCCAGCCAGTACTTGACGACATCGCCGTCGGTGTTCAGCACCTGCCCACGCGGGGTGGTCTTGCCCAGGAGTCCTTTGACGTTGACGAATACGTAGAAAGCGCCGTCCGGGACGGTCCAGGTCAGGCCTGGCACGCCTTCAAGTGCAAGCAGCATGATGTCGCGGCGGCCCTTGTAGAGCGTCGACATTGCCTGGACCGGACCTTGATCTCCGCTGAACGCCGCAACCGCCGCCGCCTGGCTGATCGAGCTTGGGCAGGTAGTGCTCTGGGACAGCAACTTGCCAATCGCAGCAATCAGCCATTTCGGGCCCGCGCCAAAGCCCAGACGCCAACCCGTCATCGCGTAGCCTTTTGACGCCCCGTTAACAATCAGGGTGCGTTCCTTCAGATCGGGAGCGGCGGCCGGGAATGAGACATAAGGCTCATCGCCATACACAAAGTGCTCGTAGATTTCGTCAGCCATGATCAGCACATGGGGGTGATCACGAAGCACTTGAGCCAGTGCTTGCAGCTCGGCAACGCTGTACACAGCGCCGCTGGGATTGTTCGGGCTGTTCAGAATGACCCACTTGGTCCGTGGCGTTATGGCGTCTTCAAGTTCAGCCGGGGTCAGCTTGAAACCGTTGCTTTCGTGGCCATGGATAACGACCGGCGTGCCGCCATTGAGGCGAGTGATGTCGGGGTAAGAAACCCAGTAAGGCGTGTGGACGATGACCTCGTCGTCAGGGTTGAGGGTGGCCGCCAGCGCTTCAAAAATAATTTGCTTGCCGCCCGACCCGGCCACCACCTCTTTGAGGCTGTACTCCAGGGCGTTGTCACGCGCCAGCTTGGTCACGATGGCATGGCGCAGCAAAGGTGTCCCAAGGGTGCTGGTGTAATGAGTATCGCCAGACGCCATGGCCTCGCGCGCCGCCGCAACGATATGCGCCGGCGTGTTGAGATCAGGCTCACCCACGGTGAAGTTCACAATGTCCTGACCTTGTGCCCGCAACTGCGCCACCAGGGCGTTGGCAGCCACACTCGGGGACGGGGCAATACTCAGGACCCGCTCGGACAAAAACGCGTTTTTCATTTTATTTTTTCTCGCCGCAAACTGATGTCAGCCAAAGCGGAGTTGATCGACAGGGATCAGCAGATCCCTGTCGATCGCAGCCTTGACGTGTCTTACGGTCATGCCGCCAACGCTGAGGTTCAGCTTGCTGCGTAGAGGGACAGTGGGGGGACCAACCTGAAGACGAAACTGAACCCTTAGCGATGGACAATCATCACCGTGGGGTCGATCTTAGGCTGCCCGCAAGAATACTTTTAGCGACATTAAATGATGATTTTTCATCGCTTTTAGTGATGTTTATTAAGGCTTAAAACTCGCTTGTACGTTCGGCCCGGCGATGTAAGGATCGTCTCGTCTCAGGCGGCCCCGGTACCGAATAAAGCACTGTTTAAACAACACTGTCGGGCTGCCATTCGCCATAACTTCCACCCGGCAACACCTGAACAAGGCTGCTCTACATGGTGACTTTTAAGCAATTGGAGGCTCTTTACTGGATTGCCCAGCTAGGCAGTTTCGAAGCAGCGGCAACCAAGTTAAATATGTCCCAATCAGCGATATCCAAAAGAATCGTTGAACTCGAAGAGACCTTCAGCGTGGCGATGTTTGATCGCACGCGGCGCACGGCCCGACTGACCACAAAAGGCTCTTTATTGCTGGAACATGCCACCGACTTGCTCTACCGGCGCGACCACATGCTGGGTGAGGTCAGCGACAAGACGATCCTGGTGGGCCGGTATCGTATCGGGGTGACAGAACTGACCGCCATGACCTGGCTCCCGTCATTGGTCGAGGCCGTGAGCGAGGTCTACCCTCGCCTGCAATTGGAACCGGTGGTCGAGGTCGGCGCAGAACTCTTTCGCAAGTTTGAACAGGACCAGTTAGACCTTGTTGTTGTGCCGGATATATTCTCGGACGCCAGATCCATCACGGTAGCCTTGCAAACAGTAGGGTTTGCCTGGATGTGCTCGCCCAGATTGCTGGACACCGAACAAACATGGAGCGTGCTTGAACTTTCACAGCAAAAATTATTGGCCCAAGGGACTTCTTCAGGCACCGGCTTGTTCTATCAAAAATGGTTTGCGGATCAGAGCGTCTATTTCGCCAATACCGTGACCGCGAGCAACTTGCTCGCGCAAGTCGGTTTGACCATGTGCGGGCTGGGTATTTCCTATTTACCAAAACGTTGTTTGCAGCATCTTCTGGAAAGAGGCGACCTGAGCGAAATACGCTGCGAGCCGCCATTACCGAACATTAACTATGTGGCCCTTTACAGACCTGGCCGCTGGATAGGCGTCAGCCAGGATATTGGAGTGATCGCGCAAAAACTGTGCGATTTTTCAAGGCTCTTGATCGCCGGGTAAAGCCTCACGCCACGATCGAATCAGCCGCAAAAATAGCCGTCAACTCGGCCAGAAAGGCGCTCACCACATCATGCTGACGCGTTGAGTGTCGGACGGCGGCATGAAAACCGACCTCGTAACGTAACTGCTCAGCGTTAAGCGGATGCAACTGCCCCAGCACTTCATGTTTGGCGGCGTAATGCTGAGGCAGGAAGCCCAAATGCTGACCCGACAAAATCAACAAGGCGGCCCCGTCCATGCTGTCGGTGAGCGCGGTCAAGCGCTCAATGGAGGTAGGGACTGGCATTTCCGGTAACGGGTGGCTGGGCCAGACCCAGTCATGCTCGCGAACATCCTCGCTGCTGAGCGCTCCAACTTGATCAAAAAGCACATGAGACGGCCCGCAATAAGCAATTTGTGTCTCTTGAAACAGCGAAAAATAGTCGATATTGGTCAACCGTCGCCAAAAGTAGCCGATCGCCAGATCCAGATGCCCATTGATCAACTTCTCTTCCAGAAGCGAGGAAGACAGCTCAGTAAAGTGAAAGTAGAGCCCTTCATGCTCGGATCGCAGACGGGCGATGGCCAGCGCGATTTTTTTGTTGGCTACGGGATCGATCTGGCCCATCAAACCGATATTGACGTTACCGGTAATTTTGCGATTGATGTGCTGAACCTCAATGCGAAAGCCTTCTGTGGCAGCCATCAAGCGACGCGCAGCATCGAGAAACTGCTGGCCTTTGGGCGTGACAGAAAACCCCGCGCGCCCGCGCTCACACAGGCGAAACCCCAGCCTGGCTTCCAAGGTGGCCAATTGCGCACTGATCGTGGGCTGCGTCGTATTGAGCGCCGTTTGCGCTGCGGATATGCCGCCGGCTTCAACAACGGCCAGAAATACCCGAATCAAGCGTATATCCAGCTCCGACACCGTTCCTAACATGCGCGCTCCTGGCAAACGGCTTACATAGAAAAACACCTATGTGAACAGTTGGCCTCTGATATTTAACAGCTTGAAATTGACCCCTACATTGCCAAGGACCGGCACTCAATCGCCTTGATGGCGAGCGATGATAGGTCGGTTTTTGGTGCACGTGCCACAACGTTTTTTGGCGATCTCATCGCAGTGTTCTGGAGTTCTACCTGATTGAGAGACAGGGTGATGGAGCCGCCCGCCTGCACTGACAGCTTCACTTTATAAAAACAATGATCACTGTCGATTCCAGCAAAAGGAGAATCGTATGTCAGCCCCCAAGAGCCCCACGTGCACCTTAAAAACAAGCGACGGGATGGCCATCGAAGGCCATTCGATCGATTACATTCCGCAAAACGAGCGGCACGCCAAGCTCAGCAGCCAAGGCCCTTTCTGGTTTTTGGGCAATTTCCACTTTTTCACCATTTCTATTGGCTTTGTAGGCCCAAGCCTGGGGCTTTCGGCCCTGTGGACAGCGCTGGCGGGCACGCTCGGGATCATGCTGGGCACCATTTTTATGGCCTTCCATGGCTCCCAGGGGCCTGAGATGGGCCTGCCGCAAATGATCCAGTCGCGGGCGCAGTTTGGCTACCGCGGGGTGATCCTCGCCCTGGTGGCGACGATGTTCGTGTTTGTCGGCTTCAACGTGGTGAATATTTCACTGATCATCGACGGCCTCAAACATGTCTTTGGTTTTGACCCGACCCTTGTGGCCACCGCTGTCGTGCTCATCGGCGCATTGCTCTCTGTCTATGGCCACGACCTGATGCACAAAGCGTTCAAGTGGGCGCTGCTGGCCACGTTGCCTCTCTATACACTCGTCACCATCGCCTTGATGCTGGGCACAGGCCAAAGCGAGGCCGTGGCGCCAGCCAGCAACCTTGGCTTTAACTGGGTCGCATTTGCCACCCTGTTTGCTATCGGTGCCAGCTACAACATTTCTTACGCGCCGTATGTCTCGGACTATTCCCGTTATCTTCCGAAAAACACCAGCAGGCCCAAACTGATCGCAGCGGTGTTTCTCGGTGCATCCTTATCCGGCGGGTGGATGATCGGCCTCGGTGCCTGGCTTTCACAGCAGTTGCAGGCCACCGATGCCTTGGTCGCACTGAATCAGGTGGGCTCTTCGGTCTTCCCGGGGTTAGGCAATGTATTGGTGCTGATCTCGGTCGTCGGTTTTCTGCCAATCATTGCGCTCAATACCTACAGCGCCATGTTGACGTTGCTGACGGGGGTCGACTCCATCAAAAAAATCACGCCGACGCCGCAAGCCCGCGTGGTATCGATCTTTGCCATCAGCGTCATTGTGTTGACCTGTGTGCTGTCGATAAAAGGTGACAGTGTCGCGCTGTTGAACACCTTTCTGGTCGTGTTGCTGTACTTCCTGGTGCCCTGGACTGCCGTCAATCTGGTGGATTACTTCTTCGTGCGCAAAGGCCGTTACGCGATCCCGCACTTCTTCACACCCCACGGCATTTATGGCGCCTGGCAATTTCGCGGGATCGTTGCCTACCTGCTGGGTTTCGCAGCCATGGTGCCGTTTTTCTACATCGTCGATGCCACCGCCAACCAAGAGATTTTTGTCGGCCCGCTGGCACGCCTGTTGAACGGCGTGGACATTGCCTGGATGGTCGGGCTGCTGGTGTCCGGGCTCGTCTATTACGTGCTCAGCCGCTCGATTGACCTTGCGTACGAACGCCGGGTGATCGACGCCATTAGCGAAAGCGACATCGTCTCAATGAGCCAAACGTCGACACCGTCTGAGCCTTAAAGAACAGGAAACCGGGTAAATGAACAGAGCCAACAATGTCACCGTTGCGTGCTGCCAAGTGGCACCAAAGATCGGTGACCTTGCCTACAACCGAACGCTCACCGAGCGGGTCATCCGCCAGGCAGCCTCGGCCGGCGCCCAGATTGTGGTGCTCCCCGAATTGGTCCAGAGCGGCTACCTCTTCCATGACCGCAGTGAAGCGCTGTCACTTTCCGAGCCCACCGATGGGCCAGCCATCAACTTATGGAAAGCACTGGCAAAGGAGCTGAACATCCTTATCGTCGCAGGGTTTTGCGAGCGGCTGGGGGCTGATCAGTTGGCCAATAGCGCCGCAATGATTGACGCTCAAGGCCTGCGTGCGGTGTACCGCAAGGCTCACTTGTGGGACGAGGAAAACGCGATTTTCAGCGCCGGCAATGCGCCGCCTCCGGTGGTAGAAACCGCTTTTGGGCGCATCAGCATGATGATCTGTTACGACCTGGAATTCCCGGAGTGGGTACGCCTGCCCGCATTGGCCGGGGCGCAACTGCTCTGCGCGCCGGTCAATTGGCCCGACGGCCCTCGACCGGAAAGAGAACGCCCGGCAGAAGTCATCCGCATCCAGGCCAATGCCTCCGTCAACCGCCTGTTCATCGCCGCGTGCGATCGCCATGGCCACGAGCGAGGGGTTGGCTGGGTGCAAGGCTCGGTGATCGTCGACGCCGACGGCTACCCTCTGGCAGGGCCGACGGAACTGGCAGGCGAGCAACTGTTGCTGGCGACGATGAACCTCTCTGAAGCGCACAACAAACACATCAGCAAACTTAACGACTTGCATGGCGACCGTCGGCCACAGCTTTATGCGAGCGTGGGGTGATACAGGCTATTCAACTGCTTGCTTAAATTACGATTGGACCTGACACAACCCGTGTCAGGTCTGGGGCCTACTCTACGATTAACTGCCCCAAATGCTTTGAACGGCCGCAGCCCCCTCATTCAGAATGCTGAATATCCTCTTAAGTATTTTTAACGACCTGTTATTTATCACAGTAGACGCCACTCAATCCGAGCGCCTAACCTAATACCTCTTCAATAAGTAACGCATTAACCACACTTGAAGAGCGCTTTATATCGGCGCGAGGAAACAAGGTACTGAACCCTCATGTATCGCTGACGATAGTTCGGCTGGTTCGCTAGCGGGCGAGCATTAACTTGACGCCACATGTTTATGACATTGGTTTACCAGAGGGTGCTGAGTTTAAGTATGTTTAGTGCACTGTTTTTCTCCTCACTCCGACTGCCTTCACAGACGTAAAACAACTAAAAATCGTATCCCATAAGACTCGGAGCAATAAACATGACTAAAAGCCTGACAACAATGTCCGCCGGTATTATTACTATGATGGCATTGATGGGTAACGCTTATGCGGCCACCACTGCATGCCCGGCAGTCAGTGATATTAAACAGACTGCTGACGGTAACGGTTTTAGCTATACAGCAGCTGCTTCCAATGGGCAGCAGTGGGTAGGTGGAAACCCGATGGCTGATGAATCTGATCTAAAAAACGTCACATTTAAAATGGCGGCAATCCGCACTAATGCCAGTAAAACATTTGTAGCCTGCGACTATGAAGGTAAAAAAGACGAGGCCGTGAGGATGTCCCTTACAACTAAACCTGCTGCCAAGCCTGTTGGTACAGCATGGAAAGGCAATGAATGTAAAGAGAACAACCAGGAACTCTGCACTTTCGAGTAATTGGTGTTCTGTCCAGGCTAGATAACCGACCTGGCCTTGGTCAGCCGCTTTACATCAACAGCTTGCTTTTCATTGGGCTTAATACATCCCCATGAAAAGCAAGACTGAAAGCACGGCGCAATTCTTATAGCTATAGCACGTCCCCTATCAATGTTTATCTTGCGGGCTACGCAGTAGCCGCACGCAAACTCGGCCGATCCCATCTAACACTCCACATCAGCATTTCTCTATACCCGTAACTCAACAACGAATGTCTCGTCCTGTATCGGGCGCTTGTCAGTACGGGTGAATTTTCCGGAACCTTTACCATGCAGAAAAAAATAAAAACCAGGCTGACTCTCGTGCACGAGCGTATTAACGAAGCCGCAAAAAAAATTGAAGAAACCGCGACTCAACAGACTGTTGAAGGCCGTGATGATAAAGCTCAAGCGCTTGAGTCTTCCCTCAGAAGCCTAAAAAAATCGTTGTCCCGAATTAGATTGTGCGAAGACGGCAGTGTGGTGACACTGCATTAGTACAATTGCGAGACAAACCGTTAACGGCCGTTTTAGATAAGACCAAACTTAACAGCAAGGACGAGGGACTCTTTACTGTTCGAAACACCTAGCTTTGTGTAGATATTGTTCAGATGAAAATTTACGGTCCTGGACGAAATAGATAACACCATTCCGATTTCCGAAGCTGTTTTCCCTTGCCCGTAATAATTCAATATCTCACGTTCTCTTGCAGTGATTTTGAGCAACCTATTATAACGATCTGAATCAGAGAGGTAAGCATCCATAAAGTACGTATGAAGCTTTGAACACAGCAACATCACGCTGCCGCCTTTTTCAACAATATCTTGATCCGAGATAGTGTTATGAGCCCTGATAACCGTTATCAGACTTGAGACACACGTATGATCATGCAGTGCTTGAGACCATGCATAGCTGCCTGTTTCTTTTTGAATCAGATCCTTAAGTTTTGGACAAGATTCAGCGCCCCAAATAATGGGCAATAAACTGGTACGGCAATGACGAATAATAGGGTTGTCTTCTACTTGATTCTTATCTTCATACGGCTTCATTATTTCTGGCGGGATATTAGTCAGCACTGCACCGCCAGTACTACTCAGATAGGTAGGTATGATCATGCGAAAGATAAAATAATCAAAGCCCATATTCAAAACAGCACGCTCGGCATAGCTGTATAAATACGCAGTCTCCTGTGAATATTCCTCACTTCTAAAATAGTTATTCAACTCACCCATCAACAGAACTCCTTATCTCATCAGGTAGCACCACACATTACGAATTCATTTTTAATGAAAATGAAATATTCAGCAAGGAGTTTTTATAATAAGAATATCGCGTTTAATACGTTTACCCCTCTGCTCAACACAACCAAGCACATTAACTCTTTTAATTTTTAAAACGATCCGTAATTATTCCCCGGTCGCCTATTAAATAGCCTCCATTTGAATATACAAGACGGTGAAAAATACAGTCTTACATCTCTTTTTGGATGGCCTTAATCAAAAGGCGCTATAGCAATGACCGAAACAACGCAGCCACTGTGTTTAATCTATATATCCAGAGTTTAGAATTGGCCAACCACAGTAAACATTGAAATACTCAGGCCATGGATAAATCCGCTCATAGGTGATGTGGACACAGACTGCCCAATACCAGCAGGCGTCATGCCTCTTAACTGTCTGACGGTGTCACCACGCTTTCGAACCTGGGCGTCATGGACGATGACCCTGCCCTGCAGCTCACGCAGCCTGGTGCTGGAGAAAGTATCTGTGCCATGACAACGGTCTGACCGATGTCATAACAAAATGGCTATGCAGGAACATCATCGTGATTAACTCAACTCACAGAGTCTCCAAACGCTGAAAACAAGAAAGCCCGGAAACCGGGCTTTCTTAAACCAAAAGCTACTTACTCAGCAGTTTTCAGCTTAATCACATCGCCAGAAACGGTGGTGGTGTAGCCGTTCAGAACCCAGGCCCAAAACCATTTTTCCTGGACTTGTGTATTAATCAGCGCATCGCCGCCCTTGGCCTGGATTGCAGATGTCTGCGCACGGACAAAACGACTGTTCTGACCAATAGGAATCAGACCGAAAAGCATCACACCCGTAGCGCTCGCTTCACTGTGGCCTACGACGGTGTACTGGTTGCTATCGTACTGATGAGTCTTCATAGCCGTACCGGTACAACCTGCAAGAGCCAAAACACATACAGCAGAAGCGAGGGTTTTACTAACGATCTTCACGGTGTTACTCCATTCAATAGAACCCGAATCCAATTATCGGGCGGCGGCACTCTACCCTAAGGGCTGAAGCTTTTGACAGCTTTGCTACTCATTTTTATCGCTGATAGCTATATAGACTTTCGGCACATCATCCACGCAAAACCCAGCGACCAAGCCTGAGGGCGTTAAACCATGGCTGACATCGCCGAGAAAGCCCAACAGCAGCAGGAAGGTCAGAGAACCTTCTGGACGTTCTCGTCCTCGTTGGCAAGAAAGCGCGTCGCCGAAGTTTGATTACGCGTGGCAAATGTCGCGACCGGCTCTTGGCGTAGGTGGATAGCCTCAGCCCAAGGCCTGCAACCAGATAAGTAAATCCATTTCCAAGCTGCCTGGTTTCGGCGCAACTGGAGACAACAGGCAATAGCGTGAGCCGTCTTCAACGAATCCTAAAGGCGCCGTCAACACGCCGCTCTGGATATCGTCGCGCACTAAATGCCACGGACCAATAGCAACCCCGAGACCTGCGACAGCCGCCTGAATGCTGAAATAAAAGTGCTCAAATGCTTGCATCTCCACATCAGGAGCAGGTAATCCTTTTGCAGTCGCCCACTCCTGCCAAGCCGTAGGTCGGCTTATCGTCTGAAGCAGCGGAGCAGATGAACGCAAAACACGCCTGCTTTTGCCGAACCACACATCCACCTTTTCTGGCCGGCACACAGGGCCAACCTTCTCTTGGAATAGCGTCTCAGAATGGTAATCGGGAGGGCAGGGAAAATCGTCCCGCCGGATAGCCAAGTCTATGCCCTGGTCGAATGAAAACGTGCCGCCGCCAGCCACCAAGTGAATGTCTAACCCTGGATGAAGTGCTTGGAAGTCGCTCCAGCGTGGTATCAACCAGCGCATTAACAACGTTGGCTCACAGGACAGGACAAGCTGACGAGCACGGCGGGAGTCGCTGCGTATCTCGCGAACTGCGTTGCTCATCAACCCAAACCCTTCGCTAACCGCTTTAGCGAGACGTTTTCCGGTATTTGTTAAGAAAACCCTGCGATTTCGCCGCTCGAACAGGTCGATGCCCAAATCATCTTCAAGCAAGCGCACTGCTCGGCTGATAGCACCTGGCGTCAGATGCAGTTCGTCAGCCGCGCGGGCAAAGCTTTCGAGCCGTCCAGCTGATTCGAAGCAACGCAATGCGAGCAAAGATGGCATGCGGCCGTCAGAAATTAGTGATTTAAAATCACCATTTCTTTTAGAAATCATCGTTATTACCAGGACTCGTAATCTGAAAACATGGCTGCCTATGAAAAGTTATTTCAAGGTAAACCATGAACGAATGGATAGCAGTAATCACCATTACAACACTTGCATGCATCAGTCCAGGGCCTGATTTCGCCTTGGTTTCTCGCAACGGATTGCTACTGTCTCGACGCGCTGGCGTCCTTACAGCCGTGGGAATTGGTATGGGCGTGCTTGTCCACGTGTGCTACACACTGCTTGGACTAGGGTTGGTGCTTCAACAAACGCTTTGGTTGTTCAGTGCTCTTAAGCTCGCAGGGGCGGCATATCTCGTCTACCTGGGCGTCAAAATGCTTCGTTCCAAACCGGCTATTGAGCGTTTAGACGCACCGCCACCCGTCATGTCAGACCTTGCAGCCCTGCGTACGGGGTTTCTCACAAACGCGTTGAATCCTAAAACAGCGATTTTCATCGTAAGTCTGTTCATGGGGGTAGTGCGACCGGACACAGCTATAACAGTACAAATGGCCTATGGGTTGTTCATCGCGGGGGCGCACATCCTATGGTTCAGCCTAATAGCACTGTGCTTCTCAGCCGGGAGGGTGCGCGAGAAATTGGTGGCTGCACGACATTGGATTGACCGGATATTTGGCGGCCTGCTCGTGAGTTTTGGAGTACTACTGACAATCGCTCAGCGTTAAAGCTAAGTTGAATTGGCCTTTGCTCGGGAACAGCGGTATGTCATCAAAGAATGTGCTCACTCGCCTACAGAGGTAGCGGGTGAGTGGATTCGGCCAGTTGCTAACGCCACTCAAGCCTGCAAAGACTTACTCTTATCGCTGCCTTGCAATAAATTTATTGAAGACATACCCACCATGCTTTTTTCAACTTTCATCTATGCCTACCTGTATTCAATATTTATGGCGCTGTAGGCGACTATAGCGGCTGCCCCGTCAGGATCAGAAGTTTGATTATAGTTCCCGGCCTTAAAATACAAACCCACACCTTCCCACCCAGTCTTCTGAAACGAGAACTCCTTGATAGAATTTTTGCCATTTACGGAAACCTTGATGGACAGTCTCATTTCGCCATCCCCACCCTTAGCTTCAATCTTATAATCAATTTTTTCATTGAGCTTTACACCCGCCAACAATATTGACTGGCTCTCGCTATCGCCAAAACGACTCTTTATCCCTGCAACAATAGCGCCGTCTTTCCAGCGAAGCTTTAACAGCTCAGACCCTCCCGATTTATCCCCATGAATCTGAGCAAAGATAATAGATTTCGTCTTTGGGTTTTGCACTATATAAACAGAACCCGATTGTTCAACATCAATCTCTTGCCCCACACTGAATGTTCTCTTTGCTCGTAACTCGACTCGCGGGTAGCTACTATTGGGTGTAGACCTGAAGCCGGAAGGAGCAAAAAACACCATTGAGCCTTCAGGCACACTTCGATAGCAATTATTTGGACTGTAACAGTTTGAGTAAAAATAAGAACTCTGGTAGTCCTTAGTCAAAGCCACCTCTTCCGGGAGATTCATGCCATTAAAATCCTGGAGAAGATACGAAGAAGTTAAACCTGGAAAATTGAAACCCGGTGCCTTACCGGCGTCTAGCGCGAAAGCATTAGAACACCCCACCACCACACTTATGACCAAAATATATTTCGTTGTAAATTTTACTCCGCTCAGTTTGCAAGCCATCACCCTCACCGCCTTAGCTTATGCTTTCAAAAAACAAAAATAATCGATCCGCACATGGGAAATCAATCTGATCAAAGCGCTTTCTTGGCATATAAATAAAACTTAATTTATAAAACCACTCGGATAAAAACAGCCATCGATGACACAACAGTTTTTCACAAGACCGCACCCTTCAGCACCTACGCAAATAACGGTTTTTTCCTTCGGTATCTACGTGCTCCCTCCTACATCCATGTTCGCCTCAGCCACCCTACAGTTCACGCTTTTCAAGAAGCGAAAGTACTCAGATGGCGAATGAAGACGTACCCAATAAAATCTGGCGCCATGTGCGGACAGAGGCTGTGTTATGAAACGGTTCAAAACAGCTTTTATGCTGCTGTGCATTTTGATGCTCTCAGCCTGTAAAAACGACCCACTGTCTGGTGCAAACGACCCCAAGGACGACTCTTGGAATCTTGATTACATTGGCCCTTCCTATATGTCTGGCTGGGTTGAGCAGATCACTGTCGAGGATATGAAAGGTCGATGGTTCAGAGGGCCTGGAGGGGCGCTTGGGTCTGGCGACCCAGGGCTGGGCAAAGAATACGCCCGGGGTTGGGGCACTATAGGAGGTAACTTTTACCCTATTACGGGTGCTGATTTGCCCAAACGTATCTTCGTGCGTTGGCAATCCGTCGTTGAGCAGAAAACCTATAAAGGCTGGATCGAAATTACTGAAAACGCCCGAAGCATCATGCGCGGCTCCACTGCGCGTCGTTGCCCTGACTGGCCAAATGATGCAGCGAACTACTCGGCATTGGCAATAATTGGCGTGGCACCAGGAGGCGTTATCAAGGCTTGGGTGAAGGACAACTGCTTGGGCAGGGTCTTGGTCTCCAGCGCCCAAGCAGAGATTGAGCCGTTGGGCCCGTTCCAAGGTAAATCAGATGGAAAATACAGTCCGCAAGAAGAACCTTCGAAACGTTATGTCGAACGCTATGGCATCCCCTATGGCAGTTGGTAATGCCTCTTTAGGCGCTGAAGCGCTGAGCAGACATGGATTGGTGGGCGCGCGCTGCGATGCTTCGGTTTGAGGCCGGTTTAACTTGAGTGAGAAACAGGCTCGCGGTTGCACTTTAAGGACCCCAGCGTTACCCTTCCGACGTCGCTGCACATCAGCGAACGGGTTTGACGGCCCGATTAACAATAGGCGCACAGGCGCCCCCATTACGATTGCAGGCGCTTTTTTTGCGTCCGCATCTTCGTTATGGCGGCTGTGCGTGGGAGATCTTCGGGTCTGCCGGGTTTCCTATTGTCCCGGTCCGTCAACCTGCGCACAGCTGCCACCCTAAATCGTTTGACGGCGGTTCGTGGCAGTTCCTCAACAATAGGAGTAATGCCAGATGCACGCTCTCAATCCGTTCAAAAAATGCCCGACGCGAACTGTCGCCCTGCCCAACGTTCAACTCCTCGATGCAAAACGAGGTGCCCTATGAACGTCTCACCGTTGATCAAAACCGTTGGCGGCGCCACCTTTGGCACCTGCAACGCAGAGAACCAGCGCCTGTTCTGCGTCATTGCCGGTGTCTCAGGTGAAGAAGCTCTGCAACATGCCTCTTTGCTGTTGAACTGCGTCAACACGCTCTCTTACCTGGGCGCCATGGATGATGGCCATGAAACCATGCGCTGGGCGTCGCACTACCTCAGCGAAATGGCGAAAGCGATCATTGACGACGTGACCTTGGGGCTGCAAGACGTACCGTAACGGTATGGGTTTAGCGTCAGCCCATGGGCAGCCCCATCGCTACCGGGTGGGGTTATGTCCTGCTGCTAATGACACGACAGTCGCCACAACTGATCCAGCCGGGTCGTATAGCTTTGACTCATCATCTCCCTGCGCATGCCCCAATCCGGTTTGCTGGGCACACAGGCAGCCCGTAGCGTGCCCCAGCCCCAGCGCGCGTTAATTTGATCCAGAACGGCCATCACCCTGGTCGCCTCTGCGGGCTGATTGACCGCAAACAGATCACCCTAGAACTCGTCCGGTTGCCGTAGATCCATGAGCAACGCCTCAGCCTTGCTGTATTTGAACCCGGGCTGAAAAACATGGGTGAGCGCTTCGACCGCCGCCTTGGTCAAGAGGGGCCGATCACCACCCCGACAGGAATACCCGTGCACTTCAGGATCCTGGCGCGCAACGCCCGCCCCATCGCAGTGGCGTCCGGAAGGCCCGTAAAGTCGGCGAACGACTCATCAATGCTGTAGACCTCTGCCGCTGGCACCATCGACTCAATCAGACTCATGACCCGCTCGCTCATGTCGCCATACAGCGCATAGTTCGAAGAGAACGCAATAATGCCGTGCTGCTCCAACCGCTGCTTGATCTGAAAATACGGCTCGCCCATTTTCACAAACGGCTTGGCGTCATAACTGCGGGCGATCACACAGCCATCGTTATTGCTGAGCACCACGATGGGGACTTTGGCCAAATCCGGCCTGAACACCCGCTCGCAACTGGCATAGAAACTGTTGCAGTCGATCAGCGCGAAAACCGGAGCGATCGATCACCGCCAAATCCCCTGAAAAAATCCCGATCCCCTGCATGCTGTCGCCATCGATAGACGCCAGATGAACATGCGGCGCACGCACATTGAGCACTTCATCCAAAGAAATCGCCTGCTCGATATGATCCGCCGCCGGTGACTGAAACCCGGCCGGAATCTTGAACAAACACAGCGGTATAGGAATTCCGCCCTCCACGAGAGGACCTAAAAGAGTGAAGCTCATGACGCGCGCAGGACAGATCTGAGCAATACGTCTGCATGAGATTTAGACGAGAGGAACATCCCGTTTAATGCGTCTACGCTCCCTGCAGTCGCTACAGCCAACGAGGCCCTCGCCATGTGCGGACGATTTGTGCAGTACCGAGGCATCGCTGATTACCTGGACGTATTGGCCAGCGACAGAAAGATCGTCAGCAGCTACGACAACCACCCCATTGGCAGCTACAACATCGCCCCCAGCACCCGCGTCAACATTATTCATGGCGTGGAAGACGGGTTACGGATAGATCCCGTGCACTGGGGCTGGGCGCCCTTCTGGGCAAAAGGCAAACGGCCGGATCCCATCAACGCCCGCGTATAAACCGTCACCACCGGCAAATTCTTCAAACAACTGTGGCCCAATGGCCGTGCTTTGGTCATGGCAGATGGATGGTACGAGTGGGTCAAAGATCCGGACGACCCGAAAAAGAAACAGCCCTACTTCATACGCTTGAAAAGCAAGGCGCCGATGTTCTTTGCTGCGCTTGCACAAGTGCATCCGGGGTTAGAGCCTCATGATGGGGATGGCTTTGTGATCATCACCGCAGCCAGTGACCAAGGGATGATGAATATTCATGATCGACGCCCGCTGGTGTTTGCGCCGGAGTATGCGCGGGAATGGGTTGAGGGTGATTTGGATGCTGAGAGAGCTGAGGAATTGGCTTTGGGCGGGTGCCAGGCTACTGAGGAGTTTGAGTGGTTTCGGGTTGGGAAAGAGGTGGGGAATGTTAGGAATCTTCCGCTTTACCGTCAGGAATCGATTTTCGGGCGAGCTGGCTTGGCGATTCCACGTTCGACGTTGGCCCAGTGGGTTGGTATGACGGGCGTGCAGTTGCAGCCCCTGGTCGATGCCCTGCGTGACGTGGTGACAGGACAACAGGTCGTGCACGCGGACGAAACGCCCGTACAAATGCTCGCTCCGGGCACAAAGAAAACCCACCATTCCTATGTATGGGCCTACGCCACCAGTCAGTTCTCGGACGTGGCAGCAGTTGTTTATGACTTCAGCCCCAGCCGCGCCGGAGAGCATGCTCGTAACTTCCTGCACGGCTGGAAAGGCAAACTGGTCTGCGACGATTTTGGCGGTTACAAGGCGAGTTTCGAACTCGGCGTGATCGAAATCGGCTGCATGGCCCATGCCCGGCGCAAGTTCTTCGAATTGCACGCAACTAATAAGAGCCAAATCGCCGAGCAGGCGCTGCGCTACATCCAGTTGTTGTACGAAATCGAAAGCGAAGTGCACGACCTGGAGCCGGATTTACGGTGCCGAATACGGCAAGAAAAAGCCGTGCCGGTGATGGAGAGGCTGCATGCCTGGATGATCGCCCAGCGCGACCTTGTGCCCGAAGGTTCGGCTATCAGCAGGGCACTCGATTACAGCTTGAAACGCTGGGCAGCGCTGTCGCGTTACCTCGATGACGGTGCCGTCCCCATTGACAACAACTGGGCCGAGAACCAGATCCGACCATGGGCGCTTGGACGCAAGAACTGGCTCTTCGCCGGGTCGCTACGTAGCGGAAAACGGGCTGCGGCGATCATGAGCTTGATCCAGTCTGCGCGGCTGAATGGGCATGATCCGTACGCCTATCTGAAGGATGTTCTCACGCGCGTGCCGACGCAGCGGGCGAGTGAAATCAATGAATTGCTGCCGCATAAGTGGGTGAAAAGCCGGGACTACCCCTCAAGCCGTTTTTCCATAACGATGGTGCGCTCAGCGCCATGAAACTCGTCGCGAATTTTCTGATAACCCAACGTAGCGTAAAACTTCTCCGCCGTAATCGACGACGGCACCCGCAAAGCTCCAACACCAGCGCTGGCAGCAGTAGCATGAATGACATCCATCAACTGCCGACCGATACCGCCACCTTGGTATGCAGGATCCACGAAAACGCTTCTAACAACATCACCGTCGAGGCTTGCAGTGCCGATAATAATTTCGCCTAGCAAGGCTACGAGAACCTTGCGCTTATCGAGCAGGGCGCTGACGGCTTCAGGAGCAAAGCTCCCCTCCACCTGAGCGATAACGTCAGGTGAGTAATCCTGTGAATTTGACTCACGCAGAGCGGCGATCACTACACGGCTAATTGCTGCTGTATCTCCGCCTGTTGCGGGGCGAACCTGACATTCCATGTTGGGAACCTCAATCTTTAACGATCACAGCGTAGCCCATCTCAATGGGCCTTCGCCGGACGCTTACTGAACAAATTCAGGACCTTGTGAAAAAACTACGTCAGAGCGGATATGTGCACACGCATACACAGCCTGCCTCTAGACCCAACCACAAACATAGCGACGAGTAGCGCACGAACTTTTTTCCGTGAACACCACGGCACGCGGGCCTGTAAGCTGTTCAGGAGGCCCGCTGCCTACTCTCTCAGGATCGATCACGATCACCATTCAATCCTGACAGAGAGCCTGTATGACTCCTCGCCGTTCCACTTCGTTACGCCTTGGACAATTCAAACACTTGATTCGCGTTGCATCCGTCACAGGGCGTCTGCCCGAGCGTGATGTCATGTTGCTTTGGCTAACCCATACAACTGGCATCCGCGTGACTGAGCTGGCCTTGCTTGAGGTGGCCGACGTGCTTTATCCGAGTGGCGCAATCAAGCCCGAGGTGTATTTGCGCGGAGAAATTACGAAGGGATGCCGACCAAGAAACGTATACCTCACGCATGCACGATGCCTTGCAGCGCTCGATGCGTGGTTGGTCGTGCGGTCCCATCGCCGCTGGGGGCTTTCCGGTACAGATGAGTACCGAGGGCTGCGCCCTGGTTCAAAACTTGTCATGACGCACAAAGGGCAAGCCTTTGAACTCGCGTTCAAACATCGCCAGTTGGACAGTGGCCCTGAGGTGTACCGGGCCTGCGATGCGCTGCAACAGACGATCAGCAAGCTCTACCGGCAGGCCGGTATCAAACAGGGTTCGTCCCACAGTGGCAGGCGATCGCTTGCTGCAAAAGTCTTGGCCGCGACCGGCGACGTAGAGACAGTACAGACGATCCTCGGGCACGCCTGTCTTGACCACAGCAAACCCTATCTGAACGTTGATCAGGTCGTCATCCGACGGGCTTTTGAGGTCGCGCTGTAAGCTGCCAACCTTCACCAGTTTTGCATGAAATCATTTTTCTTTGCGTAAAATGCTAGTTTCATGCACTGATGATATATATTGTGTTTCCTGTGAGTTGACCAAGTGGAGTGTGGGCATGGCATTTAGGGCTGATGAAGCAGCGAGAACCGGCTATGAGTCCGTAGAGGCCTACCTGGTATCACGCAGCATTGACGATTCAGAGCGCAACCGCAGCCGTGAGGCCTTGCGGGAAATTACGTACGACCTCGGGCCGGTCATCGATAGCTACCCTTCGTGGCACCCTTTGGTGTGTCATCACGATGACCGGCACCCAGTGATCGTTCCCGGTAACGGGTGTGGGTACAAGGGAATTGATCACACTCGTTTTTTTGCCAACGGGTTCATTACCTGTCCCTTCGGTGATGGCCAGGACGTCATCGATTCGGTGAATGCACTCCCCGATCACCCCGTCGCCACGGTTACGGCAGAACGGCTCGATGTACAGTTCTATACCCCCCAAGCCGCGCCGGTGTTAGTAAAGTGCACCTGGGATAAACCGCTCCTGCTGGATGGCACAATTCCTCTGTCAATGGCAATGGCCTTGATCCTGGAAAAAGAGGTCCCAGGGTGGCGGCGGGCTGAAGTGGCTGAGACATGGGAAACAATGCGCCCGTACTTTCTGGGCAGCCCCCATGGAGCAAGGTCATCTTTGTTTGTAAACCAAGAAGCCGGCCAGGCGATAAAGAAAATATGGAACGCCTTGATCTACACAGGGATGTACGGTCCGATCAAGGTGTAAGTGTGATACTTGACCGACTACGGTTTTACCGCGTGCCAAGGTGCCAACAGATTCAGGCCATGACCATGGAACGGTTCAGCTAATGCACAAACCCAGCCATCGAGCTGGGCAGCGGTAGTAGAGGGATGCCGCTCTGGCGCCCAATCCACAAAGGACTGACTGCATGAATGAGTATTCGTATCACGGGCCGGTTGATCTGATGCTGCGCTACGGCGAAGTGCCAGGTCTGACTCGCATTGCCGAACGGCCTGGAGTCGAGCTAGAGGTTAACCACCCTGGATTGGGTCAAGTGGTTAAGGTCAGCATTGGTTCAGAACTTCGGTTGGACCTCGCCAAAGGGCCGACCTCGGCCCGCCTTCAGTTATCTGACGGGAAGGTGATCGCCGGGCGCGTAGTCAGCCAACTGGTCAGCGGGTTTGGTTTCATGCTGATCGAGGATCAAGACTGTAGCCGGCCTACACAGGTCTGAGGAAAACGCCATGTCCATTCGAAAGCCAACCGTGTACAGCAAGAAGCTGACAGCGCACCAGAACGCCGTTCTGGCCAAGTTTGAAAACCTCACCGGCCAGTCGCCAATCGGCCTTGAAGATTTTGAATCGGGTGAACTAAGCGCCCGTGAGTTGTGGCAACAACAGGTCGCTTGGGTTGAAGGCATCGCTGCCGATGTGGGCAATATGACCTTCCTGTCCGATAACGACTGACCATTGGAAAACCATGAGATACGTGCTTAGCGTTGCCCGCCACTACCTGACTGGAAAGCTCACGACCGAGCACGCGGTTTATGCCCTTCGCGAACGGCCTGTGGCCGTGGCCAGCAAAGGGAAAACTTGGGTCATCGACCCTGACTTCAAAGGTTGAGGGAAAACGTACATGGATTTATTGAATGTCGCCCGTTCCTTCCGCGAGGCGCTTGATGCGCAAAAGCGCGATGGCACGCTACCGTTTCATATGCAAAATTTTCCTTCGTGTTGCTGTGGCGTTACCTCAGAGCTGCTAGGTGATTACTTAAACGCCTCAGGGGTTCGGGCTGAATACGTCTGTGGGACTGGCCATGCTTGGCTAGAGTGCGAAGGCGTTGTGATCGATATCACTAGCGATCAGTTCGAAGGCAGGCCAGCGGTATTCGTTGGTGCCAAAGATGATTGGTATCGGTCACTAGGTGAGTCATCGCGACGCATCGGAACTCGCTTAGATAGTAATCATTACGGCGACGAAAGTGATGTCCTTCGTGAGGTGTTGTCCAGGGCCCAGCTACAGAGTCCAGGCACATAGGAAAACGCGGCGGATCTGCCGCCCATGTAGACCACAAGCCTAGTCCCTGAGTGTGACTTCGCGCACAGGATAGAACAGGAAAGTGCAATGGGACGCCAGATCTACGTATTGTCGCGGCCAAGTGAGGCATCAGGATCGGTGGTAACTACAGGAGAAGGAAAATTTTTAGATCATTATTTGGTAAAAGCAGCCCTACGCCAAATCCGGAGCTTGTGAAGGATATGAATCAGCTTAGGCCCCATCTATTGGCCGCGGGCTGGGCATTCGAGGACCGGAAGCCCATCGAAATATTTGGAATTTCGCTGGAGCGCGCTGTGACGAATAAATCAGGTATCGCGTCCGCTGTAGGCTTTGGCGGCGGCTACTTCCATGTCGTAAAAATATTCGGGCTTACTCGCATGTTAACCGGGGAAGAGATCGTCAGATTCAACACAGAGACACAACTCTTTAACCTCACGCCGCACGACGAACCACCCACAGGCATTTTGAAGGCGCACATTTCCGCGCGCTATGGTATCGAACCGCAGGCGCTCATTTCGCTATTGACCTACTCGGAGGATGCATTGGCAAAGGTGGTCAGCATGATCGATGCGAACGCGCTGAGGTCGATCTGACATGGAATTGACCGATTTCATCCAAGTTCCAGACTTGCGCTCACTGGACAAGACGATCCGGAAACTGGGGCACCATAGCATCGAGGGTGTCGAGAAAGGGGTGCCGGTACTGACCGTTACGATCGGCCGGACGCTATTTATGGCAACCCTGCACAATCAGTGCCTTAAGCTGATGTATATGCTGCGCACGACGCATCATCCGGGCGACGTTACGTTTTCCAACAACTGGAACGTGTATAACTTCATGGGCACAGTGATTCCGCTAACCAATGGCTATGCCATGAAGCACGAAACTCTCATGTCGACAGGGATTCTCGCAGGCAATCTTCAGGACACTCTGACGACTTTTGCACAGTCGATCGACAAATTCGTGGATGAGTGGGCTTCTCTTCCCGAGTGAGCTTACAGCTTCCGTCCCTGCAACACGGAAATCGCGATGAATGCAGACAAGCCAGATTCAGCCCAGGTGGATGGGGAAATCATCGACTTGTGGGTTCGTAAAAGCGGATCTTCATTTCAGGTTCAAGGTACGTTTCGGAATCGTTCATTCACTGGCAAAGGCCGCTCGGCGTCAGCTGCAAAGGCCGACTGGATCAAGCAAGCTGAGTACGAAGCCAATCGGTAGGAAAAAAGTTATGAATAGCGATCAGCTTCAATGTATTGCTGCAACCTTAGAAGAAGGTTACGGCGATTGCCCGCACGGTCGAGCTGCACTGATGAGTTGGATCGAAGAAGAGGTATCTAAGCTGAAAGCGCGTGGTGTTCCGGGCGGAGAAGCCGCGACAATAGAGCTAGGATTGGCTTACTGGGCATGGCTCGGTGAAGAGTAGGAAAATCAGATGAAGTCGTGCACAGCAGCATTGGTTGCACTGATTGGGACCGCGAACGCATCGGCGTCTGTTGATTACCGATGCAAGATTGAAAGAGTAGTGGCTGCTTTTGAGGGGAAATCGCGATGAAAGTCACCAGTTCGACCGGCGATGAAACCCAATTGGTTTTGGCCGAAAACGCCGGTACCGGCAGCAAAGGCAAACGCTTCCTGCCAGACGTCACGCCGAAGTACGGCACACGGTTTGTCACGATTACACAGACGCTGCCCGATATGGAGCGCTTCGAAGCATATCGTCGCAAGACTGCCGCTTTTGAAGAGTGGAGGCAAAAGCTGAACCGTGGTGATCGACTTCCCCGTGGCCGTTTTTTCAAAGGCAAGAAACCAGGGCGAAAGCTCGTTGTATTGGACGAGTTTTGGCAGGCGTTCAATTAAGGGAATTGAGTTATATGGATGTTTGGGTTGAGTTATGGAACAAGCTTTCTCAGTTAACTTCGCTGGGAATATTTCTTTTCATGGGGATGGGATTGGCTTTCCTTTTTTTGTGGTGACGCTCTGGCCTCGGAAGTCCAAGAAAATAGAAACAGACATCAAGCCCGAATAGGTAGGAAAGGTAGCGATGACCATCAAGCTCAGCGAGCCAATGCGGAACGTGCTGATGAAGCTGGGGGATGGCTGGGGATGGGATGATTTCGGTATCACCGGGCCTTTGAGCTATGTAGCTCGATTACGCACCTGTGAAACGCTCGCAAAGCAGTTGAAAGATCAGGCCAAAGCGGCCCAAGCCGCGAGTTGAGGGAAAACGCTCAGCTGTACCCCAAGCCTCGGCCTACGCCGGGGCTGAGTCAGTAGAAGCACACCGGATAGGCCGGTGCGCAGTGAAGGAACGAACCATGTTGAAAGCTCGCATGGCTCTGGCCGCAACCGCGCTGGTCCTGCTGGTGTTTGGCTCTGTCGCTTTCTGGGGGAGCACCCCGCGTGACCTGTTGAATCTAGCGATTGTGCTGGTTACTCCGCCATTGATTTTTTGGCTGATTGTCAGGCCGACCAAGGCCACGAAAGCAGCTCAACGCAAAGCAGCCGAGTAAGAGGGAAAACGCGATGAACCACTACCAACAACTGATCGCAGACGAAATCCTCTCTGTGCATGGTCAGAAAAGCTACTGCCTGAGCGTCATGTCTGTCGGTGGCATGGAAGCTAGCAGTCGAAAGAATACAGCGCACTTGTCGAGCAGTACGACCAAAAGCTGATCGAGCTGAACAACCGCCTGCCACTCGCGGGCTAAAGGAAAACACCATGAGTACCCCGGACAGCAAAATTGCCCACGCGTTGGGCTTGATCGACACCGCCGAACATCCCTTAGATGTGCGCTTTGCCACGGCGTATGCGATTGGTTATATCGATGCGCTGTACCACGCCAAGCTGGTTGCGGTACCGGCAGTCCAGTGCTATCGAGATGACGCACAGACGCGCCGTGCTCGACGGCTGACTGAGATGGGCGTGGGGGATCAGGGTTGACCAGCCTTTACCCGTAGCACCTCAGGCCTCGCCACTGTGCGGGGCTAGGTTAGTAAAGGATGCGGTGTTCGCATTCAGCATGGGTGATAGAGAGGGATTTCTATGAAGATAGTTGCAGCGTTGATAGTGCTAGCGGGACTTAGTGGCTGTGCTGGTACAGGTGGTTTTGTAAAAGAAGCTACTGAGCGTCGTCAGCCTCTGGCAGTAACAACTCTTATGCCTAGCGCAACAAATTATGCCGGTGGTGTCAGCGTCTTGATGGATTTCACCAACACTTCTGGACAGTCGATCAAATATGCCGAGTTCGGTCTTGTTCCATTTAATGCCGTAGGGGACATTGTAACCTCGACAATTACTCGTGAATCACTTGCAGTTGTTAAATACACAGGTCCATATGAGCCTGGAACCAGCACTGATGACTTCTCCGTTACATTTAATGGCGGTGCGGTCGGTTTCAAAAACGTTTGGTACAACCCGGACATACAGTGTGTTGAGGTTAGGCTTGTCAGAATCACCTTTATGAGTGGCGCTACAAAGGTTTTTGAAGGGCAAGCTGCACGCGAACTGGTAGCTCCGTCCATTCGAAAACGATGCTCAGAAGAGAGTTAGAGGAAAACACATGAAAGCAATTCTGTTCGCAATAGTGACCACCTTTGCAGCCAGCGCCTCGGCTGCCGATTCAATCTTCGTAAGCACTGAGCTGACTCGTAACGGTGTGGTTGTCGATAATTTTGCCGGTTCTACCACTGATGGACACACCCAACCACACAGCAATATCAGTCTCATCAAGTATAGAGATTCAGTCACCAAGGGTAAGACCAACATGGCGGACTTGGCTTTGGGTACCAAGGCATCCATCACACCGCACATCACCAGTGATGGTCGTATCAGTCTGAGATTCAATGTGGATTACGTTGAGCTGGAGAAAATGGAAACGGTGAAGGTCGGGAACTTCACCATCGATCAGCCTAGGACCGGAGGCTTCAAGCATGCCGCTACGGACATACTCGCTAGCGGAGAGAAGCGCGAATACAAGGATTTGGATAACGGTGCCGAGTACATTTATACCGTATCAGCCACGAAGCAGTGATGATGCGTTAGGAGAGAGAAGTTATTCGCGTCCTAGGATCAAGCAGGAAAATTGAATCAATGAACATTGAAAACCGCTACACAGCTGCCCGCGAAAAATTCTTCGCTGAAAATCCTCGTGCTCTCACTCAGATTGAGTCTGTCAAACCAGCCGTTATCGAGGCATGCGGCATGACCGTTGATGAGTACCGTGAACAGCAACGCCTCGTGATTTTCGCTGAAGCTGCCCGAAGCCGTGGGCTTGAGATTGATGAGTTCGTGATTCGCTTGGTAGCTGAATCACCGGAACAAGCTAATGAATGGCGCTTGGATCAACACCGCAAGATCGCAGCAGCGCTTGGTATCGATTGGGATGAGTACAAGCAGCTAAACCGTATCGCTGGATAGGAAATGTCGCCCAGGTCCACCACAGCCACTTGAATGGGGCTAAGCCCGTAAAGGCACTCGCGGGCTGAGTCCGTAACCAACTGAAAGATTCGTGTACAGGTTAAAACCCTTACTTTTTTTGTCACAGTAAGGGTCAGCAGGAGCAAGTTTACGCTGGATTAGGGACCAAACCTGTGCTCGCCTTTTCTTCGCGCTTTTTATCGAGGCAACGATTAACAGCGTCGGTGATTGGGGTTTCACCGCCCTTCACAGCGGTCATGTACATGACCGAAGCTGCTGCCTGCAAGATTGATTGTGCAGAGTGTGGATTTGCCATGTCCTTCGTCATTTCATGCACAATCTCAGCTTCAGAAATGTCGTTCTTTTCGGCGCGACCAAGAGCTTTGAACTCTTTTCTCGCACGGGTTTGTTGCGTTTCAAACGGGTTACTCATTTTGCAGCCCTCAGGTAATTAGGTCTCAGAATGAAAGCCTAACCAGTATTTGTGGAGGGTAAAGTGATGTTTTTCAATGCCTCGCTTAACAATATATGCGGCTTAGGTGGCGGGAGAGGCTAAAGGCTTTCCTGCTCCAGTACATAGAAGATGCTCACATCGTCAGCATGGTATTTCTGGGCGTTTTACGAGCATGGGCGAGTCAAGTGGGCATGGATAATCTCAACGAGCAGCATCTGAGCCAGCGAATGCGGAATCACCTCGACGAGAACGTCACGCCAAATTTGGACGCCTTGATCAGGCATAAAGAACACAACTGAATCCACGGAAAACGCCGCCCAGACCCCACGCTCAGCCATATGCTGGGCCAAGGCCGTAGAGGACTCCCCATCGGTGCCCTGAGCAATCAAGGAGTAAAACGACGATGAGTACCACTCTCAAAGCGCTCAGTGATTTTGAACATGGTTTTGTCACCGCCGCAGCGCTTGCTGCCCGGTTGGGCGATCCCAACATTGCGGTCAAGATGCTTAGGCATGCTGGTTTCCAGGCACTGGACTGTTCAGAACTCAACGACGTTGATAAGCAGCCACTCCAGTTGATGAGCCAGCAACCTGGCATGAATCTCACCGGCCTTGGCAAACACAACTGAATCAACCGAGAAACGAATGGCAAATGTACTTACCACCGACCATATTGAGAGTGCTTACCGTATCGCCCGCCAAGTTATGGACGAAGGCCTCTCGGTAAAACAAGGCGTTGCTCAACTCGTCACTGAAGGTGTCGGGGCGACCTATGCCCAGGATCTCATTAACGTTTATAGGTACATGCGAACGGGCCGCTGTTACCACCGCACTATTAATGTCGAAGCGACAGATTACTTCCTGCGGCAGCTCTTCAAGGACGGTGGGGCAGAGGATCTTTCGCTTGCCCTCAACGCTACACGTCAACACATGGATTATTACGAAAAACTTCAAAAACTCACGCTGCACCGCAAGCGAAGAGTCGTGGCGGGACTTGAGAGTCTGCTAGCCGAATCGGTTGTGTCGCACTTGGCTGAATTTGAGGTGCAAGTAGAGGCTGCCTTGAAGGACAGTTCAGATGCGCGTAAAGCTCGGTTAGCGTCTAAGGCTCATCTGCGACCAGAGAAAGTTGTCATCACGTCAACGATGTTTATTCGTAACCCTGATGTGGTTGCCGAAACACTCAATCGTGCTGCAGGAGTTTGCGAAGCATGCGTCAAGCCCGCGCCTTTTACTCGAAGATCAAACGGTAAGCCCTACCTAGAGGTCCACCACAAAATTCGTCTGGCCGATGGTGGCCTTGATACCTTGGATAACGCTATTGCGTTGTGCCCCAACTGTCACAGGGCCTCCCACTATGGGTAACTTACTGTTAATGGAAACGTAGCGATGACCATCAAGATCAGCGAGCCAATGCGGAACGTGCTGATGAAGCTGTGGGATGGCTGGGGATGGGATGATTTCGGTATCACCGGGCCTTTGGTTACGCACCTGTGAAGCGCTTGCTAAGCAAGGGTTGGTGAAATCTTCCCACGGTGACTTTGACCTGACAGATGCAGGTGAAACGCTCGCAAAGCAGTTGAAAGATCAGGCCAAAGCGGCCCAAGCCGCGAGTTGAGGGAAAACCACACTAACGTTCACCTACGATGCGTGCTGTAGGGCGGCGATCGAGGGTTCGCCCCCGTGAAAACGAAGGATAGTTTATGACTGCGCAATGTTCTGACCGGAAACCAAAACTTGGTTTTCTGCTTATGAGGCCTCAGTGGTTTCTTCATGAAGGTTTTTGGCGATTGATTCAGGTATTTCGACTGGGTTCAACCGCCGTGTTCATTGCTTTTTCAGCGATGGCTTTCATCTTTGGAGGGGATCTTGCACCGGCATTCGCAGCAGCTGCGATTGCCTGTTTGATAGGGCCAATTCTCGCCCTTCGTCTTCTAATGTGGGTCATTCGGGGCTTCAAGCCAAACCCTTAAGAGCGTGATTAAAGCTATGTATGAGGCTTGTGCAAAGCACAATTACCACCTTCTGCTAGTCGATATGGTTCCGGCGTTCTATCGCAGCATGCTCGAACGTGGCGCGCATCGAATTGATGGAGACTCAGTTCAAATTCATGCCAAGACAAACCTACTTTATGATCTGACGAAGTAGGAAAACGCTCAGCTACTCCCCACGGCCTGGCCTAAGAAACCGGGACCGTGGACGTAGAAGAAGCCGCTTCGGCGTCCACAACCCTTATAGGGTCATTTACTTACGC
The DNA here is from genome assembly GCF_029959305.1 of Pseudomonas sp. PS01297. Taxonomy (NCBI): domain Bacteria; kingdom Pseudomonadati; phylum Pseudomonadota; class Gammaproteobacteria; order Pseudomonadales; family Pseudomonadaceae; genus Pseudomonas; species Pseudomonas sp. PS01297. The sequence goes on along the minus strand of NZ_JASCPQ010000007.1, from coordinate 34,268 downwards.
CGGTGAGCAAGATCCGGATCGGATGTATCACGGTTCGAAATCCTTCATATAGGCCAAATTCTATCTGATGCGTCGTTTCGATAGTTGGTCATTCGATGAAGACAATGAGTTCGAAATTACTTCCAGTGAATGCGATGTAGATCGGGATCGCGAAAACGAGCTAGAGGCACAGTATCAAGATTATCTGAAAAGCCTTTCAGGTCAGTCCGAGTCCAAAGACCTATAACTTTTCAAACTACATGTACCAACCAGATTAAGGTATTCTGGTTGGTACATCACATTAGAGCCGCTTTTTGTAACTCATCTGCAGCGATACGAGCAGCCTGAGAGTTGTGCGCAAAAACGGTTGCACAGCGAAGCGGGTCAACGTTTTCCTTTCGGCCGTTCGCCAACAAACCAGCCATTACATAGCTTTGCTCCATAATTGCTCTAATTCTGAGGAATGGCTCGACCATCTCAGGACTAGGAAGGTCCATTGGGTTGATCCCACGCAGGGTAAGAACCTGGGCCTCGACTGTGCTAAGGATTTCCTCGTTTGTCTCCTTAACCTGCTGCTGCAAATCATTGAAGCTTTGAAACAATAAGCTGCTAACTGCAGCTGCCCGCGTAGCAACCCCCACAATTAAATTGGAAACAACACGATCCTTTTTACGGCGCTCCAGAGCCTGCTGTTCACCTTGCCATTGTGAAATCAACACTGCTACAAAAATGGCAGCAATCGAGCCAACCGCTTGCACCCAGCCAGGACTGTCTTTATCAAGCACACCAAAGTGTGCAAAAACACCGACCATAGACCAAAGCATGAAATTCGAAATTATCAAAAGCCATAGCGCCCATATGGTATAAATTCCGATTTTATTGCCGATCAACTTTCCCACAACTAGCTCCAATCAAATATTCACTATTTCAGCCAGTAACTACACCACATTGGCATCAACAGAAACAGCTCCTTACTTGGGGACGTATCAGAAAACGGAATTTAAAGAGAGACTCAAGCTCTGATTGATGATCCCGCGCTTGTGAAAATGCTGGAGGACGATCTGGCGCGTGTCTATTTCCTTTTTATCCGCTTGGAAACTCTAAGTGTCACTCTTGCCAAACACGAAGTCAGGAAGCGTCCAAATGCCCTGATGGTAGGTAGTACTGTGGCGTATATGAACTGTGAATGTGGTTCGCTGGAATACCAAATGAACAGCGGCATGATGATTCAGGGCAATATCTCGCGCAGGGCCATTACTGATGAAATCCGGGCAATTCCTGAATTCATGGTTCCGACCGCCGATGAAGTGAAGAGCTTTGACCAGTTCACGCGTGGGCTATCTGATGATGAAGCTCTGGAGCTTTTCAATAGCTTTGAGCAGCCCTGACTATTAGGAAAACTATCTATCAATATTTTACCTTGTAGGTCGGAGAGTCTTCCGGCCGCTGTCCACGCCTATCATAGAGCCGGGTGGTGCTAATGTTGGCGTGCCCCAACCAAACCTGGACCTTGGCGATGTCGGCGTCATGTTCCAGGGCATTGGTCGCGGCTGTCGCACGAAGACCGTGCACGCCCAGACCATCGACGTGGATACCCGCCGCTTTGGCCCACTGTGCCACTACCGTGTAAATCCCGTTCGCGCTGACACCGGCGCCGGTGGTGCGGCCGCGGATCGAACGAAACAGCGGGGCATTCCCGGGCTCGCGTTGGGTGTCTCGCTCCAGGTAGGTATGGATCCGCTCGGCCGCCACGGGGTGCAGCTTTAAATAACGGGTCTTGCCGCCCTTCCCTTTCACCTGCAGGTGCTTGATGCCACGGCGTTCCTGCAGGTCGCCGGTCATCAACTGCGCGGCTTCTTCCCGACGTAGCCCGTGGTAGAGCAATACGGCCAAAATGGCGCGGTCCCGCAAGCCTTTCAACGTCCAGCTGTCCGGCGCCGTCAGCAACAATTTGGCCTGGTCATCACCGAGTGCGGGCGTCTTGCCTTCGTTGGTTTCTATCCTGGGCCGCTTCACACCGTGCACCGGGTTGCCTCCGGCGACTGCGTTGTTCTCCAAGAGGTGATCAAACAAGCTGGCCAGCGCCGCCAGTTTGCGCCGGATCGTCGCCCCGGCAAGTCCCCGGGTTTCGAGTTGGGCACGCCACGCCAGGACATGCGAGCGCGTTACGGCGCGAAACTCATCCGCCGCAGTGAGCCCCACAAAGCTGCAGAAGTCTTCCAGGTCGTTTTGATAGGCGCGGCGGGTGCGCGGGTTGTCGATATTAGCGAACCACTCCGCCGCGGCCGGCATCGCGGCCAGGTGCTGGAATTCGGCGGCCGTCAGCCGGCGGTTCTCTTGAATGACAAGACCCAACACCTCAAACCCTCTGCCAGTAATCGCCATGAATTTCACGGCAGCGAATAACAGCTTCGTCTACGAGCGCATTCCGTCGCTTAGCAAAAACCCAACCCTTTTCAAAGGGGGGAAGCGGACCGTCGATCTCGAGCACAGCATTCACCTCCAGCGAAAGCAGAATCAACGTTTTGAAGGCGTTAGGGACCTGGACTTGGTCGAATGACGCCCAGCGCCGCTTCATCGCCTCTTCAGCCTTTCCCGCACGGTCCCATTCAGTCGACTTGTGGTGAACTAAAGCGTTGCGTGCTTTGACAAGGCCTTTAAGTCCATTGATGGCTGGGCCGTCCTCTCGAACTGATCGACCACAAACGAGCCTAGGGATAATGAGCCACTTACCTACCAAATCCAGCTTGTCGAGATACGATTTTGCAAGGTGTTCTCCGAGCTGGATGGTCGCAAATTCATACGCCGCTGCTTCAATGGCCATCGCAGAGAACACAATGGTCTTTAGACCGGACACCGTTTTTCTGGACTCTTGTTCGTCGTACGCCGTGGCGTCGCTAGGCCATTGCGGACGAGGCACAGGATTAACCTTCTCAAACAAAAATTGGCCAAAGGCCTCCTCGGCGATTTCCGCGTAGGTTTCCACCATGGAATCCACAATGACGTAGCCATCGCGGATTTCAAACGGTTCCTTGATACTCATCCTGAAAATTCCAAAAGTGGTGATAACGTATTTTATCGCTAATAGATGGTGCTTTAGCCATGGCTAAGTTCAGGTTCGCTTTTGGCCGAATGCCGCCTGTCAGAGGACTGGTTTACCCATCGTTAGGATTACTGGCGAGAACGTGAGCCCAGGAGGAGGAGCTGGCGAGGGTGGGGCAAAAATGGGCAAACCGTACGCCAATCCATGCCATTCAATGCCATTCAATGCCAATCATGCGTTTGTGCATGCAGTAGTGATATGCGTTGAGCCTCAATAAACACATGGGGTTGGGGCTTAACGATCGAAATACTGCAGCACAATCGGCGTATGTCAGAGCTGTTCGCCCTGACATACACAATTAGCCCCGATCAAAACGTTGGCAGGTTTTCGAGGTTGTCCCGCTTCTTGCTGTTTGCGTCAGTGGAAAGGTAAATCTCTTCCACCACATGCACATCGGCCCCTTTCTCCGACTCCCCTTTTCCATTGCTAACCCACGTAGAGAACGTTGCTTTTTTCAAACGGATCAGATCGGCAACAAACCCCCTTGGCACGGCGCGTTTAGTGCCGAAAGCCTTTGGGAGATTTTCGCTTACCAGGACGTAGTCAATATGTTTTTTGTCGGCGTTGTATCGAACTGCAGTGATGCAAAAGTCAGTCATGGTCAATCCTCGCTGTCATGGCAAAGTGCCTTTGATGAAGTGGGGAGCTGACTTGAGTTTTGCAAGTGGGTGCATTGGAAGAAATTATAAAGCCCCTGAGCCTACAACGGCTGCGGAGCTTTTTTTCGTTGCTGATGGGTTCAGTTCGAAGGGCGGGGATGATACCAATCAGCACGATTTAGAGCGGTTTCAAGATGTCTCGTGCGCTCTAACTCGTTGATTTAATTGCGCCACAAGCAACATCAGGGCGCTGGAAGGATCGCATCGTAATGTTTGCGAAACAAAACAGTGCCGAAAGCCAGAAGATGTCGACAACTGATTTGATAAAAGCTGCGCGAGAGCATGGTAGGAAGCACTCTCCCTACACGGCGAAGTAAGTAGGAAAAGAATCATGAATTACGATGGCTGAATTGCCCCTAGTTTCCTGGGCTCATTCGAAGGTCTGCATTTGGCCGATATCTGCCTGTGGCGAAGGGCAGTTCCCGGCCATTATCTGCCGGTCAGCACCGGCCAATAACGGATGCTCAGAAACGTCTCAAGGACGAAGGCGATTCAGTAAGTATTAGCTCTGACGTCAGGCTGCTTGAATGCGAAGCGTCACGCGCAAATGCTTTGTTGGCGGTTCGCTTAATGATTAGAAACAACAAGCCGTAATCATATAATTAGCGAGCCTGTCATGCTATCACTAAACATTTTTATTCTTCCATCTTGAGAAATTTTTATAGCCAAGCCATTTTCTGCTAATAAAGCGGCCACGGTTTCCCCAGTACCTTTGACGCCTTTTACGGGTTATTTTGAAATATCAATATGGGAACCATATGAAACAAGATCGCCCTGCCTTGTAAAAACAGTAGCACCGTCACTGGAAAGTATGCGCAACAAAGTCTGAGTGTGTTTTTCATTCATTATAGACAACGGCTTTCTCGTAAAGCTATTATCAGATAACAACAACAAACCAACAGCATCCATATTAATAGGAATCCAAATAATTGAGCTCAGGCGTCGCCGAGAAAGATAAAGAATATAGTACAAAAGACTTTGAACAAATGGCTCATCCACTCCCAGGGAGGCTCGAACTACTTCTGCAATTTTATTCAAGTCGCGGACACGCCACCCATTTTCTTTGTAGTTAAACTCCACGCCTTCGGATCCGACAATCGAAAACTCTGACTGGCTTGTAACCCTGAACAAAACATCACTGCCTTTAATAGTTTTACTAAGAGTGTAATCATCAACAAAGGAGCCAAGTGATTGACGAGAAGAATCAACCACAAATAAATTTGAAATTTTCAACTGTTGATTGGCAACAAAAAAAGAGGTCTGCCCGTCAGCCAGATACCAAAATCTTTTGTCGAGTTGATTAATTGGAGATAAAGTGCTTCCACCTGCCAATGGATAAAGGTCACCCTGACGTTCTTGATCACTCTTCTTCGAAAATGCATGCAAGGACCTTGTGAGCACTAACCCCGTAGTAAAACCTCTACCTTCAAACTGCGTTGTTGATAATTGACCAAATAACCTGATGAGGTATTGAATATATCTATGATCAAAACTACCCTTGCTAAAATGTTTCGCAATAGTAAGCTCAATCAAGTCATCACCAAACTGTTGCGGCTTCACAATTAATTTCTTTATTGTTGCACTGCTCAAGGTTAATGCTAGAGCAGCTTCAAAGTTATTAAGCAGCTTTTCTAAACCTGAAAAATATGCGCCGGTCAAAATCAACGAGAACGCAGCTCTAACCTCTTTCTCGTGGAGAATACGACCCAACAGTATTACAGTCTTCCCGTCATCTACAACATAAACACCGCGATTGACATTATCGAGAATGTCTATGCCATGGTGCATTTTGACGCCAACAATCGGGCGCGAGTCGAATCTGACTACACAGCCAAAAAAACTACGCACTGCTCCTAGTAAGTAGGGAAGCACAATTTTTTCATATTTTTTCATATTTTTTATAGTCTGAAAAATCTGCAAAATTTATCATCGGGCTATCGACGGCTCCAACTTAAGCATCATAGTGTATTCAAGAAGCTAATGGTTTAAGATAAGGAGTCAAAACACATGTAACCGCCAGCATATCCAAAATAAACAAAATTTGAAATGCAATGAATGAGACTGGAACTACATATGGTATAGCATAAATAGTAACCGCGCGAATTCGTTGGTACACTCTAGAGATGCCAGTTATATGATAGTCATCCTTCATTTCAAGTGAGGCTAGCGAAAAATCAACCCGTGTATGATTTTCAGAGTCAGTAGATATGAGATTATATCGATCATGAAATTTTTCGAGCGGAATGCTTATACCGCTCGACTTTGACTGCTTTATTTCTGTCCTGAGCTCCCTAATCAATTCTTTTATCTTGTCTCCACACTCATTTAACGTTTGAGAGCGGACCTCATATCTAGCAGTAGAATTTATGACCGAATAAACCAGAACTGCAACTGCGAGAAAAATCTGCAGCATGTTTAAAACCTTCGAGCTGAATGCAATAGTCACTTCCGAATTCTGCACCAAGGGTATAAAAATCAAACCTAACGACAGCATGGTCGTGGTGAAGAACGAAAAATTACTCTGCCTTTTCAAGCGCACAGAAGCATTGAATCTGCATCTAGCAGTCACGCGCATGCTGTTCAAAAGTTTCTCTGCGGGATCATCTATATTTTTTTCAATAGGGCCCAAGCTAAAGACCCATGAGAGAATAGCAGCACTCGCACTTTTAACGCTTTTTAAACACATGAAAATCTTCTTTATTGGATTAATCGATTGTGAGTTATTAGTTACGCTTATGCGTGAAACGCTCCTTCCCGTCTAAAGCAAATATAACACAGCCACACTTGCGATCAATATCAAAAAGCTACTAGCGCTGCCTTTAATGCAAGAATTACCGAGTTGCGGAACTTCGCCTTCGCTTTCTTGAAGGAATAAAAACCGCGCAAACCTTAGATCTAAGCGGTTTTTAAAAGGGGAAACCGAGGTCGGAATAGAGCCGGGGTAGGCGGTTTACATTTACAGGATCTGCATCACGAGTGATTGTGAACATACGGTTCTTTGTGTTCTGATTTTGAATTGATGAGGCTTTTTCTTTGCCATCATCCTGTCTACTCCAGCGAAGGACATTTAGTCGATTGATGGATTGAGAGGGCGGCATCTGGTCGATTTCTGCCTATCAATAAGGGCAGCTAGGGGGCGATTGCTGTCTGTCGGGAGGTGCTGAAGTCGATTCAAAACATTCATCCTCGATGAAAAATATAGTTTTAACATTAGTTGAAGGCTAATGGGTGATCGCCTGGTATTCGAGAGGCAGTCCAAATGTCTCGCGCAAATACTCGATGTATTTGATCTCCTCTGCGCTTGCCACGGTTGAGCCTACTACAACTAATTTCGCGGCACGCTGATGACCAGGCCAGTATGAATACTCCAATACTTGACCCAATGCCTGTCGAATACAAGCCCTTGCAGTGGATGCGGTCTTTATTTCATAAAACCAATAGTTCTCTCCTTGTTTAACTACAAGGTCTATGCTGAGCCCGTTTGCATATATTTCGGTGCCGACGTTTTCCTCTCCATATATATTTGAAAGCTCGCGATACAAATTGATCTGATAATCGTTATGCCTTAGTCGAATATCCAGCTCTTTTTGAGTTAGCAGTCCTGAAGTTACTGATAGCTTTTTTGTGCAGCCCGCACTGAACCTAAAATCGAACAACTTCTCTTTGATAGCTGCACGGGGGTTAACGCCCTCCGTGAACAAATAGATGGGGAGCAGCCGATCAAAGGTTTCCAATATCAGGTCATAATCAATTTTGTTTTTCTCCAATCTCCCTCCAAGAAATATAAAAACACCTTCTCTTACTCGCTCTTGAGGAATAGACGAAGGCATATACTCAGTGCTTCGGCCATCACCTTCGTAGTGCCACATTCGCAAGTCTGAAAAATCCTCGCAATATTCGTTAAGATACTCATTGAATAACGCTATTTTGGGGGGCAGTATCTCTATGCTCGGAAGGGACTGGCTGCACTCTAGGGAGAACGCGACCCCGTATCTGAGGAAGTTTCCCTCAACACCGAGGTTAAATTGAAGTTCTTTCCTGCCTCCATAATGCCATCCCCACTCTTCAAATACAGTCCTTTGATCGAACAGTTGATTAGATGAAAGCCTCGAAAGGTTGTTTATTTTTTTTCGAATATTCTGTAGCTTGCCAACCCCATATAATTTTGACTTTTTGTTAATTTCCGCCGCTACATATCCTAAAAAATGCATCAAAGAGCTCCCTGTAGGTGATTGATCCGAACTGAGTCAGTTCTTAAATGAGCAGGCCAAGACATGTCTTTAAACGAACAAGCATGACATGCCCTAGGAATCGAAATATGCACAAAAACTATTGCCGAGCAATCATAATAGCAGGCTATCGTTTCGCCAGTAGCGATGTCCATTGAACCTCTAGCTGATTGCTGCTTTTCACGGAAGGCTGACAACGAGCCGCGCCTGCCATTTTGTGGATGCATCATTGGAATTATTAGGCGTTTTTGGTGATAAGGACTTTAAGTTGGATAACTGTTAGCCAAGGCCTTGAGCGATGGAGTATTCTATGGCAATTAGAGCACACCATTGCAATATCAGTGATTTTGGTTTTTTGTGAGGCCTGCATCTCGCTGACAGGTACTATATGGTGAGCTTCGATGTAATCACTACCTCTTTTACCATAGACCTTTTCAAAGTCAAAGTTACAAGCCTCGCAGGCAAGGCGCTTATTTGATTTCTTATAAGCCTCCTTCGCTAACTTGACTAGAGCTGCATTCCGTTCGCGAGCTGTATGTTTCCTTTCAACTAATTTCCCCTCAGGAAAACCTTCTTGGGAAATTTTATTGTTTTTGAAATCTGCGCCCTCTAGGGATAGGCTCCAAAATTTTCTTTTTTTATTGAATGGTGATACGCCTAAATTACTGCAATATTTAAGATATTTGTTTTCTAGCCTGTCGCTCTGAGTTAACTGTCCAAGTACTTTAGTGATGGCTGGATTCGTTTCTTTTCCGTCTTTCTTCCGCTGAATGTGAGCGTGAATTGTATTTTTTTTATAGCCGATATAGCGACTTGGAGAAAATCGATGCTCATTATCAATCTCGTATGCGATAAAGCAACTGCCCTTTCGAATCAATTCTGAACAGAATAACTGCTCTTCATCGCTGCCTTCACAAAGGTAGTCTTCGAAAAGCTGTAAGTTTTCTTCGATTTCAGCTATAGACGTCACAACAGCCATAATTCGCTCTCAAGATGGAACGGGACATTTGGTGGCACAACCGCGGCGTTCATATGGAAGTCGGCAACAAGATTTGACGCGCGAATTAAAGCTACCAATTTGCCACTAGTCTGTCCATCGACTGCTATTGGCCGGAAGCAGCCCTTAACACGCAAGAGCTGTTTCCAACCAAAAATTGCAACACACATAAAAATCGCCCCCCCTCCCCCCTCGACCAAAAAACTATCCCCAACCAAAAACCGTTTTCCTACTGCACATACCCGCTGTTTCTAGTCCCATGCACCTGAGCCCATCTCAGGTAAAGCACCATGCCCACCCGCCAAGCCCTCATCCGCATACCGCTTAATGTGGTGCTGCCACTCGCCTTTATATCCATAACCACATTCACCCAAGCCCAAACCTGGGTAATCACCGACCAATCACACCCCATCACCTCCCCCGGCCCAGCCCGAATCATTCTTTTAGACCAGCAACAACACCTCGAGTCCAAGCTGTCCCGCGCCCTCCCCTCAGACCCACACCAAGCCGCCGCGATCATCCAAAGCCGCCTCAACACTGCCTCCGGCAAACGCTTACAAACCGATCTCGCCAAAGCCCAGCAAGATCTAACCGATGCCTGGAGCCTAGGCATCACCAAGATCCCTGCCGTCGTTGTTGACCGCCGCTACGTCGTCTACGGCGAGCCGGATGTCGCCAAAGCTTTGGTCCTCATCAACAACGCCAAAGGCCAACCACAATGAACCGCTGCCTGCTCCGCCCGCTATCGCTAGCTCTGATCTGTAGCCTGCCCTTCAGCGCCTCTGCATCGATCACTTCAGCAACGATCATTACCTCGTCGTTGTCGCCTCAGTGCCTTGAGTACAAGGTGGTTGGTGGTTGGCATTTGCTATTGGCTGCTGTGCACGGCGATGGGCTGCAAGGTGAAGACGTCGACCAAAGTGCGGCATTACGTGCCGGATGCGGTGGTGTCGGCGTATTCCAATACCGGGGCTAACCCGTGGGTTGAGATGTCGCCTTTGGGAACGCCGACTCCGTTGTCTCAGGCGGGCAATGACGCTACGACCAATCATGTTGCCGAGAACGCGGCGCTCAAGTTCAAAGAGGCAGATGTAATCGGGCACCCGGGCGGTGCTGTGCTCAGTGAGTTCGCCAGTGCGTCGGGGTATGCCTGCCAAGACGCGACGGCGCCGTGGATGCCGTATTTCTTGAGCACGCTTGATCCTATTGCCTGGCGGTACGGGATCCCGGAGGCGGTTTATCCAGAAGCGCTGATACCCGGTCGACGTGAAATCGGCACCATGGTCGCCGCGGATCTGTAGGGCAACGTTTACCCCCGCAGTGGGTTTCTGCAGCAAACCAATGATTACAAGACCGGGGCAGTCATCGCACAGCGCGCCGGTGACATCACTACGCGTACCGGGCAAGTCCATGTCTATCTGCCAATGCAAGCTTCTGCGTGCGACGGCTATTGGCCTGCAGGTGAGCTTATCGAGGGCGATGTCTCTACCGGCAAGTGGCAGGAACTGACGCCGACGCTCAGTCAATCGTGTGCCGTATTCCCGCATTCAACACCACAGGTTCAGGCCGAGGACGGTGGTTACGCCTGGGCGCCGTGGCGTCCATACGCCTGCTGTCAACGTCGTGGCCAGACCTTCCTGGGGAGCACGGACTTTTAATGAACATCCAGACCAACAGCGATCGGAGCATGTCATGAAAATCACTCCCTGGCTGATCAGAACCCTTTACAGCCTCTGCAGCGCGACAGCCTGGTGTGCTAACCCTATCAACGCTTCGTCCTCTGGCAGCGTGTTCGGGGATGAGGTGCTATACAGCATCGGAGGCGGCAGCGGGGTCGCTATGGGCAGTGCTGGCAACATGCAGAGCATTCAGGTGGGTGGCGGCTGGAACAACAATCTGGTCTGCGGAAACATGAGCATGATCAACACCCTCGAAAACCAGTAGAACGGGGCCTCACCCCTCTTCGCCCTCATGATCACGCGCGGCTGTATAAAAAATTATGATTGGGGTTGAGGCAAAGTCATGGCCAGTAGGGGCTCGGCTCAAAACACGCTCAACGAACCGCAGCATCTATTGATATACGAACATTCCTACTTAAAAAGGAACGACATCCGACAGACACTTCGTATTTTGATCAAATGGCACCGCCAGTGGGCTGCTGCAGATTGACATCCCCCCGGCGCGAAACTACTTTTCGCCTTAAGACGGCTGCATGTCTACCAAGATAGGATTAGGTTTTACTGATGTTAAGGCGCTTCTAGCCAAATCGCAGGCACAAAAAAGCCGGTAGACCCTGAGGTGCGTACCGGCTGTTTTGATGTTGCATATGGTGGGTCGTGTGGGATTCGAACCTACGACCAATTGGTTAAAAGCCAACTGCTCTACCAACTGAGCTAACGACCCGCTTCGTTGTGGTGCGTATAATACTGATTTTTAACGAGAATTCAACACCTTGTTAAAAATAAATGTGAAATAAATTAAAAGTAACGTGTTGGGTCCGAAACACCGGCCGCTTGAAAGCCTTCTGCACGCAGGCGGCAGCTGTCGCATTTGCCGCAGGCTTGGCCTTGGGCGTCGGCCTGGTAGCAGGATACGGTGAGTGAATAATCCACGCCCAGTTTGATTCCCGCCTGGACGATCTGCGCCTTGCTCATGTTTTGCAGTGGCGCTTTGATGCGAAAGCCCTGCCCCTCTACACCGGCCTTTGTCGCCAGGTTGGCCATGACTTCAAAGGCTTCTACGAACTCCGGACGGCAGTCCGGGTAGCCGGAATAGTCCACGGCATTGACGCCAATGAAGATGTCCCGCGCCTGCAGCACTTCTGCCCAGCCCAAGGCCAGTGACAGGAATACGGTGTTACGAGCCGGCACGTAGGTTACCGGGATACCTTCACTGGGTGCTTCGGGTACATCAATAGAGCTGTCGGTCAGGGCTGAGCCGCCAATACCGTCCAGGTTCAAGCCAATGACTTTGTGCTCAACCGCGCCCAGGTCGCGGGCAACACGTGCTGCGGCGTCGAGCTCGGCACGATGGCGCTGGCCGTAATCAAAGCTCATGGTGTAGCAGCGGTAACCTTCAGCGCGCGCCATGGCCACGACGGTGGCCGAGTCGAGGCCGCCGGACAGCAAAATTACCGCTCTTTTTTCAGTGACAGCAGTGTGTTCAGTCATTTCAGCGCCCCGGCTCGTCATTCCAAAGATATTTATGCAGTTGCATTTGCAAACGCACAGGCAAGTTGTCCGCGACAATCCAGTCGGCCAGATCTCGGGCCGGCAGGTCGTGATGACTCGGCGAAAACAGCACTTCACCGGCGCGTCGCTCCAAGCCGTATTCAATCAGCTTGGACACTGCCCAGTCGTAGTCCTCGCGCGAGCAGATCACGAACTTGACCTGGTCATGCGGCGTCAACAACGCGATGTTTTCGTAGAGGTTGCGATGGGACTCTTTAGAGCCTGGCGTTTTCAGATCGAGCACACGACTGACGCGTGGGTCGACAGCCGAAATATCCAGCGCACCACTGGTCTCGATAGAGACGTCGTAACCCGCGTCGCAAAGCTGTTTAAGCAATGGAATGGCATTAGGCTGCGCCAAGGGCTCGCCACCCGTCACGCACACGTAGCGCGGACGAAAATCGGCCACTTGCTCAAGAATGCTGTCGAGGGAGCGCACGGTGCCGCCACTGAAGGCGTAGGCACTGTCGCAATACTGGCAGCGCAATGGGCAGCCCGTTAGACGTACAAAAACGGTGGGCAGGCCAGCCGTTCGCGTTTCACCCTGCAAAGAGTAAAAAACTTCGGTAATTCTCAATGTGTCTTGCATATCCGCCACGGGCGTAACAGCTAAACAGGCTGTCCGCCTCCGTCAGGCACTCTAAAGAATCTGCACTCGCAGGACTCAGAAGAGCGTATTTCATAAAAGGGCGTGGATTCTAACGAAAAAACCCGCGACAAGCGCGGGTTTCTCGATGAAAGCTTCGTATGGCTTACATGCGCTGCAAATCGCGCTGGGCCAACTGTGCCGCCGACGTGCCAGGATACTGTGCAACAACCTGTTGCAAGATGCCTTTTACTTTGTCGGTATGGCCCAGACGGCGCTCTACGTCAGCCAGCTTGTAGAGCGAATCCGGCACTTTGGCGTGCTTGGGATATAGCTGGCTCACTTTGGCGAAGGCCTGACCAGCACCTTGCAGGTCGCCTTTGGCCAAGCTCACTTCACCCAACCAGTACTGAGCATTGCCCGCGTATTGGCTGTTTGGGTATTTGCGCAGAAAGGCCGCAAAGGCCTGACTGGCTTTGTCGAAATCCTTGGCTTTGATCAAGTCGAAAGCAGCATCGTAGTAGAGCTTTTCTTTCGCTGGATCACCCGGTTCCGAGCTGGCAGCAGCCTGAAGTGCAGGCGCTGCGGTATTACCGGCGGCGGCAGCACCACCGGCAGCAGAATTATCAGGTGCGGCAGCTGCAGGAGCGCCCGTACCAATACGCCGATCAAGTTCCTGGTATCGCTCCAGGCTTTCTTGCTTCATGCGTGAAATATCATTTTGCAAAACTTCGATCACACCCTGTTGGCGTGAGATCTGATCCTGCATTTGTTGCAACTGGTTGAACAGCTCGCCCTGTGCCGAGACAGGGGTCGAAACCCCTCCCCCGGCATAGGCGCCGCTCGCACCATAACCCGGTGATGGATAACTCCCCCCGCTATTGCCAGAGTTGTCATCGACCACAGGAACCGCAGCCCATGCCGCTAGCGGCATGAGGCTGAGAGTCAGAATAGTTACAGCACGGCGGCACGTTCGCATGACGAATTACTTACGCAGTTCGACGCGACGGTTCTGAGCCCACGACTGTTCGTCGTTGCCAGTAGCAACTGGACGCTCTTTACCGTAGGACACCAGCTCCAGTTGTGCTGGAGAAACACCTTGCAGTACCAGGTAGCGTTGAACGGCTTTCGCACGACGCTCGCCCAGTGCCATGTTGTACTCACGAGTACCACGGGCGTCAGTGTTACCTTCCAGAACGACGCGAGCGCCGCTAGCTTTCAGGTCTTTAGCGTGAACGTCCAGAGCGCGCATTGCTTCTGGTTTCAGGTCCGAAGAATCATATTCGAAGTAGAAAACAGTAATGGCACGCAGAGCAGCTTCTTCGCTCAGGGAGCCATCAACAGCGCCTGTGTTTGCGCCGTAACCAGCGTTTGGATCAACAGCAGCGCCTTCACCGGCATTGTCGCCGCCTTTGGACGAGCAACCTACAGCTACAGCCATGGCCAGTGCCAGCGCAGCGAATTTACCAAACTTCAGCATTTCCATCGTAAAACTCCTAATGAACCCCAAGTGTTATGTGCAACTTGAATCTATCACCACGTCAGTTCAGGTAAGGGGACCAGGAAGGTTCTCTGACTTCGCCTTGAGCGGTAGGAAGAGGGAGCCTTACGCGTCCATTGATGGACACGAGCATCAAGACTCCCCGGCCCTGCTGGCGGGTGGCGTAGATTACCATGGTGCCGTTGGGCGCAACAGTAGCTGACTCATCAAGGTTAGTATCTGTGAGGATTTTTACACTTCCTCTTTCCAAATCTTGAGCCGCAACACGGAAATTGGTAAATCCGTCCTGACGGTGAATCATGACCAAGGTCTTTTCATCCGCCGACAGCTTAGGGTTGGCGTTGTAGTTACCGATAAAGGTCACGCGCTGCGCTGCACCACTACCGATCGTGGTTTTGTAGACTTGTGGCTTGCCGCCACGGTCAGACGTGAAGTAGATGGTCGAACCATCTTTGCCCCAGAACGGCTCGGTGTTGATGCCAGGACCGTTGGTCACGCGGGTGATCTGGCGCGAGGCCATGTTCATCACGTAGATGTCCGGGTTGCCGTCTTTAGACAGTACAAACGCCAGCTTCGAACCATCTGGCGACCAGGCTGGCGCACCGTTCAGGCCTTCAAAGTTGGTGACTTGCTCACGGTGGCCGGTATCGATGTTCTGAACGAAGATGCGCGGACGTTTCTGCTCGAAAGATACATAAGCGATGCGCTTGCCATCCGGTGCAAAGCGTGGCGACAGGATCGGCTCGCGCGATTGCAGCAGGGTCACCGCACGCGCGCCATCGTAGTCGGAGCGCTGCAGGGTGTAGCGAGTGTTGTTGACACTGGCACGCTCGGCCGTCACGTAGAGCAGACGGGTTGAAAATGCACCTCTGATGCCGGTCAGTTTTTCAAACGACTGGTCAGAAATATAGTGCGCCATGTCGCGCAGTTGCTCAGTGGTGCCCGACACGCTGCCGGTCAACACCGGCTGCTCGGTCGACACGTTGAACAAGGCATATTGCACCTGCAGGCGACCGCCCGCTGGCACGATATTGCCGACCATCACGTACTGTGCGCCCAGCGCCTTCCAGTCACGGAAGATGACTTCGCTGGCCTGGGTCGGCTGGCTGATCATGTTCTGCTTTGGAATCGGTGAGTAGTAACCCGAGTTACGCAGGTCGTTACCCACAATTTCAGCGATGTCGTCAGGCAGGACGGTACCGCCCTGCCAGCCGAATGGCACAACTGCAATAGGTGTTGCCCGGTCGCTACCGCTGGTAACCAGGATGTTCTTTTCTTCAGCTACAGCCATCCCTGCCATGCAGCAGACGATGACGAGCAGTCCTCGAAAAAATTTAATCACAAGGCTAGATCCTCAGGTGTGAATGTCATCTTGAATGATCGGTAAGGATTAAAATCGCTAGGCTTCAAGCCTTGCATTTCCGTTAAACGGCCAATGTTTTTGACCGCTGCCACAGCCGAACTGTCAAACGGACCATCACCACTGGACTTGGCAACCGTCACTGACGTCACCGTGCCATCTGGCAACATGCCAATTTGCAGCACAACCTTCATGTTCTTACGGGCCGAAGGTGGACGCGCCCAACCTTCTGCAGCGCGAGAGCGAATCAGGTCATCAAAGTTACCGGCGACCTCATCACCCTGCTCGTCTGCCAACGCTTGCTGGCGTTGCGGCGTATCAGAAAGCAAATCCGCCAAGGCCTGGGCCTTTTTCTCTTCGGCAGATTTACGCGCTGCTTCTACAGCCTTTTTCTTGGCAGCTTCAGCAGTGGCTTTCTTCTTGGCATCTTCAGCAGCTTTCTTCTTGGCATCGTCTGCGGCAGCCTTTTTCTTGGCGTCCTCAGCCGCTTTTTTCTTGGCATCCTCAGCGGCTTTCTTCTTCGCGTCTTCAGCGGCCTGTTTCTTGGCCTCTTCTTCAGCGGCTTTTTTAGCCTCGTCGTCTGCTTTCTTTTTAGCGATATCAGCCAGCTTTTTCTCTTCAGCCTTTTTAGCGTCCGCTGCCTTTTTGGCATCGTCGGCTTTCTTCGCGTCATCGGCTTTCTTGGCTTCGTCGGCTTTTTTAGCCTCGTCCGCCTTCTTGGCCTCATCCGCTTTTTTGGCTTCGTCTGCTTTCTTCGCTTCAGCTGCCTTCTCGGCAACCTCTTGTTTCTTTTGTTCCGCGGCTTTTACAGCTTCCTGCTCAACCTTCTTCTGTTCCATCTGCTCGACTTCAGTCTGACGCGCAGCCGATTTTTTTGCCTCACCCGCAATCTTCTGATTGGTTTGAGTCGTCGCCTGACTTTTTGACTTCAGTTGATACAAAGTAGCTTGAACAATGGGTTTTGCGGGCGGCAATTCTGGCGTCATGGCAAAGCTGGCGAACAGCATGCCGAAAATCAGGACGTGCAGCCCTACAGCCCAGACGGTAGGCCAAAAATAATTTTCAGAGGCGGACGGCTCCCGCTGGTCGCGCATCAGGGAGCCTCGGTAATCAAGCCAACGTTACCGACCCCAGCTTTTTGCAGGCCACCCATGGCACCCATTACAGCGCCGTAATCCACGGTTTTGTCACCGCGAATAAAGACTTGGGTCTGCTTGCCGCCCTCGTTGCCCGCGCGAATGATCTTGGTCACCGCGTCAGTCATCTGAGGCAAGGTCATCGCCTTGTCCATTTGTTTATCGGTGTCAACTTCACTGCCAAGGTTCCAGTAATAGGTCTTGTCAGCCTTGATCGAAATTGTCAGAACCTGAGTGTTGTTGTCTTGCGGCAAGGCCTCACTGGAGACCTTGGGCAAATCAACTTTCACACCCTGGTTGAGCATCGGTGCGGTCACCATGAAAATCACCAGCAGCACCAGCATCACGTCGATGTATGGCACTACGTTCATTTCGGCAACCGGCTTGCGCTTCTTGCGAGCTCGAGCGATTAAAGCCATTGGGAATTACCTGCTTATTCTTCGCTGGTGTGCACTTTACGGTGCAGGATCGCCTGGAATTCATCGGCGAAGGTGTAGTAGCGGCTGATCAGCGTTTCGCTACGTGCAGCAAAGCGGTTGTAAGCAATAACAGCCGGGATGGCAGCAAACAGACCAATCGCGGTTGCAACCAATGCTTCAGCAATACCCGGTGCAACGGTCGCCAGGGTCGCTTGCTGGGCAGTCGCCAGACCGCGGAAGGAGTTCATGATGCCCCACACGGTACCGAACAGACCGATGTACGGGCTGACCGAACCAACGGTTGCCAGAAATGGCAGGCTTTGCTCCAGCTTTTCTTCTTCGCGCGAAATCGCTACACGCATGGCACGCGCAACGCCTTCCATGACGGCTTCCGGGTCAACGCCCGGCTGTTGACGCAAACGCGAGAACTCTTTGAAACCGGCGCGGAAGATTTGTTCAACGCCAGAATCAGGGTCCGGGTTGCTGCCCGCCTGACGATACAGTTTTGACAAATCGATGCCCGACCAGAAACGCTCCTCAAAGCTGTCCAGGGCACGTCGACCGGCACGCAGCATGGTGCTGCGCTGAAAAATCATAATCCACGAGGTAACCGATGCAGCCAGCAAGGTCAACATTACCAACTGCACCACAATGCTGGCATTGCTGACCAAACTCCACATGGAGGAATGGTCGACGACGTTAGCTTCCACGCTTTATCTCCTGCTCTAAATGTTTACCCGCGCCGCTTACGTCGGCAAAGGCCGTACGTAAAGCTTCGGGAATGGCCCGGGGTTTAAAACTATCGGCGCGCACACAGGCCACCAAAAACTGCCCTTCACAGAGCAAGGTTGTATCCGCAGCCCGCCAGACCTGCTGCTTGAAACGCAGGCTGGCACGGTTGAGTTCTGTTACTTGAGCGCTTATCAACAGTTCGTCGTCCAGTCGCGCCGGTGCGTGGTAACGCGCCTCGCTGGAATGCACGACAAATAACAGGTTCTCGCCTGCCAGCTCGGATTGGGCAAAGCCCAGCTCCCGCAGCCTTTCGGTTCGAGCCCGCTCCATAAACTTAAGATAATTTACGTAATACACGACGCCACCCGCATCGGTGTCTTCGTAATAAACGCGACAGCGATGTGCGAACGGCTCAAGCCTGTTTTGCGCGCGCATACTCTAGTGCTTACTCCTCAGGTTGCCAATCCGCCAAACCACTGTTTTTTACGCTTCTTAGACTTTAATACCCAAGTTTTTTAGCGCCAGCCCTTGAGACAGCAAAAAGCGCAAAAAAATCAGTTGCAGATCGCTTGATTAATCATCCACAGCGCTCAAAAAACCATCCACAGCGGGGGTTTCACCCAGTCGTGACGGAATGTTCAAGCCAAAGTGTAAATAAGCATGTCGCGTCACCACTCGACCCCGAGGCGTACGCATGATGTAGCCCTGCTGAATCAGGTACGGCTCCAGCACATCCTCAATGGTGTGACGCTCCTCGCTGATGGCGGCGGCAAGGTTATCGATACCCACCGGCCCTCCATCGAACTTCTCGATCATGGTCAGCAGCAAACGCCGGTCCTGATGATCGAAACCATGTTCATCCACGTCCAGCAGGTTTAGCGCCAGATCTGCTACCGCCTTGGTGATGTGCCCCTTGGCGCGCACTTCGGCAAAATCACGCACCCGGCGCAGCAGACGATTGGCGATACGCGGCGTACCCCGCGCCCGACGAGCGATTTCATAGGCGCCTTCCGGATCAAGCGGCAAACCAAAAATGCTGGCCGAACGGCTGACGATCGTTGCCAGGTCATCCGTACTATAGAACTCTAGCCGCTGAACAATCCCGAAACGATCGCGCAATGGGTTGGTCAGCATCCCGGCACGGGTCGTCGCGCCCACCAGGGTAAAGGGCGGCAAATCCAGTTTGATCGAGCGCGCAGCCGGCCCTTCACCGATCATGATGTCGAGCTGGAAGTCTTCCATGGCCGGGTACAAGACCTCTTCCACAATCGGCGACAGTCGATGAATTTCATCGATAAACAGCACGTCGTGGGGCTCAAGATTGGTCAGCAATGCCGCAAGATCACCGGGCCGTTCAAGTACAGGGCCCGAGGTGCTCTTGATCGACACGCCCATTTCCTGGGCAATGATGTTGGCCAACGTGGTTTTGCCCAAACCGGGCGGGCCAAAGATCAGCGTGTGGTCCAGCGATTCTGCGCGCCCGCGAGCCGCTTGAATAAACAGCTCCATCTGCTCACGCACAGCTGGCTGACCAATGTAATCCCCCAGGCTCAAAGGGCGGATCGCACGATCCTGCACGTCTTCCCGGTCGCGCCCACTCGAGGCGGTTATCAAACGATCAGCTTCAATCACTTAAATCATTCCCTTAAGGGCACGGCGAATCATGTCTTCACTGCTCAACGTTTTGTCTTTGATGGCTGACACCGCCTTGCTCGCCTCCTGAGGTTTATACCCCAGCGAGATCAAAGCGCTGACCGCATCACTCTCGGCACTGGCCACCGGTACTGGTGCATCCGGCTGGTTAGGCACCAACGCAAACATGCTCGGCACTTGCTCCCAGGCCTTAAAGCGATCCTTGAGTTCAACCAGTAACCGTTCGGCTGTTTTTTTGCCGACCCCCGGCACCTTGGTCAAGGCCGAGGTGTCCTGAGCCTGCACGCAACGCACCAGCTCATCAACTTCCAAACTGGACATCAAGGCCAGCGCGAGCTTGGGACCGACGCCATTCAGGCGGATCAGCTCACGAAAGAAGTCACGCTCACGCTTACCACTGAAACCATAGAGCAACTGCGCGTCTTCGCGAACCACCAAGTGCGTGTGCAGGGTCAGCGGCTCACCAATAGAAGGCAAACGATACAGCGTGGTCATGGGTACTTCGACCTCATAGCCCAAGCCGTTTACATCGAGAATCAAGTGCGGCGGCTGTTTTTCAGCCAGAGTGCCACGCAAGCGTCCAATCACGTTCAGATCCTTTTCTCTGGCCAGATCAATGGCTGACAAGTAGAACAACAGAGCCGCATCATTGCAGGTGCAGCCCTGTTAGCAAGTTTAATCAGGCTAAAAGGCCCTTTTCAGAGACGCAAACGCCCGCCACGGCGGCGCGCCGCCCCCAAACCATGAGGCAACAGGCTGGAACGGGTATGCGCATGGCACAAAGCAATCGCCAGCGCATCAGAAGCATCGATCTGTGGCTTGGTGGTGAGCTTGAGCAAGTGCATGACCATCATCATCACCTGCTCTTTATTCGCCCCGCCCGTCCCCGCTACGGCCTGCTTGATTTGTGTTGCAGAATATTCGGCAATCTCCAGGCTTTCTTCGGCGCCCGCGACAATTGCAGCCCCTCTGGCCTGGCCCAGCTTCAAGGCCGAGTCGGCATTGCGGGCCATAAAGACTTTTTCAATGCCCATGGTGACCGGGCCGTAGGTCTGAATAACCTCACGCACCCCGCGATAGACGATCTGCAAACGTTCATGCAGTTCGCCGCCGCCCGTACGAATACACCCCGAGGCCACGTACACACAGCCACGCCCAGTGTCTTGCACTACGCCGTAGCCGGTGATTCGCGAACCCGGGTCAATACCAAGAATAAGAGTCATAACGCCTGCAGCTTGTGAAGTGACGCCCACCGGCACATACCCGGACAGCTTAAAGGCAGAAGCCGGAGGTGCACAGCGCCGCGATCATCGCGACGTTGCACCTCCGGCCTCTGTTAGACGGGTTCAGGTCAGGCGAGCTGTTCCAGCACCGCATCCGGGATTTCAGCGTTGGAGTAGACGTTTTGCACGTCATCCAGGTCTTCGAGCATGTCGATCAGCTTAAGCACTTTTTCAGCGCCTTCCAGATCCAGCTCGGCACTGGTGGTAGGCAGCATCACGATTTCTGCGTCAGCCGGGGCAAAACCCGCCGCCTCAAGGGCGTTGCGAACCGCATAAAAGCCCGAAAACGAGGTGAAGACATCGATGGAGCCATCGCTGTTGGTCACCACATCATCGGCATCGGCCTCCATCGCAGCTTCCATCAAGGCATCTTCATCAACGCCCGCCGCAAAGGAAATCTGCCCCTTGCGCTCAAACAGATAGGCCACCGAGCCATCCGTGCCCAAGTTGCCACCGCACTTGCTGAACGCATGACGCACCGCTGCCGCGGTACGGTTACGGTTGTCGGTCATGCATTCGACCATCACCGCCACGCCACCCGGGCCGTAGCCTTCGTAGCTCAGCTCGACCATATCGTCGGTGTCAGCTGCGCCAGCCCCCCGCGCAATCGCCCGATCAATGATGTCGCGGCTCATGTTCGCGCCCAGCGCCTTGTCCAGCGCCAGTCGCAGACGCGGGTTCGTAGCAGGATCGCCACCGCCCTGACGGGCAGCAACGGTCAGTTCACGAATCCACTTGGTGAAAATCTTGCCTTTTTTGGCATCCTGACGCTCTTTGCGGTGCTTGATGTTCGCCCACTTAGAATGACCTGCCATAACCCACTCCGAATCCTTGATGAAACCTTGCCGGCCTCAGCACATGCCATGGCCCCGCAATAAAAATGCTCGACCCAATGACAAAGGCGCATCCGAAGATGCGCCTTTGAAGGTCAGACTTACTCCGCCTTAGGCTGTTCGCGCAAACGAATGTGCAGCTCGCGCAACGCTTTGGCATCTACCAGACCTGGCGCCTGAGTCATGACACAGGCAGCGCTCTGGGTTTTCGGGAAGGCAATCACTTCACGAATCGACTGAGCACCAGTCATCAGCATCACCAGACGGTCAAGACCGAATGCCAAGCCACCGTGCGGCGGTGCGCCGTACTTCAGAGCGTCGAGCAGGAAGCCGAACTTCTCTTCTTGCTCTGCTTCATCAATGCCCAACAGGCGGAACACCGCTTGCTGCATTTCTTTACGATGGATACGGATCGAACCGCCACCCAGCTCAGTGCCGTTCAACACCATGTCGTATGCGCGGGACAGAGCGGTAGCCGGGTTGGCTTCCAGCTCTTCTGGCGAGCATTTTGGCGCGGTAAACGGGTGGTGCAAGGCGCTGAAGCTGCCGTCGTCGTTCTCTTCGAACATCGGGAAGTCGACAACCCACATTGGCGCCCACTCGCAGGTCAGCAGGTTCAGGTCGTTACCGACCTTGATCCGCAGTGCGCCCAGCGCTTCGCTGACGATCTTGGCCTTGTCGGCACCGAAGAACACAATGTCGCCATCGACTGCGCCAACGCGATCCAGGATCACATTGAGGTTAGCTTCAGGGATGTTTTTAACGATCGGCGATTGCAGACCTTCAACACCTTTAGCGCGCTCGTTGACCTTGATGTACGCCAGGCCTTTGGCACCGTAGATGCCAACGAACTTGGTGTAGTCGTCGATCTGCTTGCGCGGCATGCTCGCAGCACCCGGCACACGCAAGGCGGCAATACGGCATTTAGGGTCGTTGGCCGGGCCGCTGAACACCTTGAAGTCCACTTCTTTGAGCTGGTCGGCAACGTCAACCAGTTCCAGCGGGTTACGCAGGTCTGGCTTGTCGGAACCGTAGCGACGCATGGCTTCTTCGAAGGTCATGTGCGGGAATTCACCGAACTCCAGATCCAGCACTTCCTTGAACAGGTTGCGGATCATGCCTTCGGTCAGGCCCATGATGTCTTTTTCGTCGAGGAAGCTGGTCTCGATGTCGATCTGAGTGAACTCAGGCTGACGGTCGGCACGCAGGTCTTCGTCACGGAAGCACTTGGCGATCTGATAGTAACGGTCGAAACCGGCCACCATCAGCAGCTGTTTGAACAGTTGCGGCGACTGCGGCAAGGCGAAGAAAGAACCGGCGTGGGTACGGCTTGGCACCAGGTAGTCACGCGCACCTTCAGGGGTGGCACGGGTCAGGATTGGTGTTTCAACGTCCAGGAAGCCGTTTTCGTCCAGGTAGCGACGAATGCTGGTGGTCATGCGCGAACGCAGACGCAGCTTGTCGAGCATCTCTGGGCGACGCAGGTCGATAAAGCGATAACGCAGGCGGGTTTCCTCGCCAACGTCAGAGAATTCGTTCAATGGGAACGGCGGAGTCTCAGCTTCGTTCAGGACTTCCAGCTCGTAACCCAGCACTTCGATCATGCCCGAGGCCATGTTGGCGTTCACAGCACCGGCCGGACGCAGGCGAACCTTGCCGGTCACCTTGACAACGTACTCGCTGCGCACGCGGTCGGCAGCAGCGAAGGTCTCAGCACGATCCGGATCGAACACAACCTGCGCCAGACCATCACGATCACGGATATCGAGGAAAATCACCCCACCGTGGTCACGGCGACGATGAACCCATCCGCAAAGGGTAATTTCCTGGCCTTCCAGGCTTTCGTTCAATTGGCCGCAATAATGGCTGCGCATCATGGTAGTGGTTTCACTTCTCGTAATTCGTCATTCGGTGGAGGTCTTGCGCACCGTCGGTGCTGGTGTGACTGCAAGATCCCGCTTGTGTTCAGAGGGCTTTCGCTCAACCTCAGTCGGACTTGTCGCCGCCTGCCAGATTCTTTTTCGCGCCCGTCTTGAAGTCTGTTTCATACCAGCCTGTTCCGCTTAGGCGAAAGCCAGGCATGGACAGCAGTTTCTTCAGCTCAGGCGCCTGGCAGGCAGGACAATCAACCAGTGGCGAGTCACTGATCTTTTGGATGGCTTCCAGCTGATGACCACAGGAAGCACATTGGTAATCGTACATGGGCATTGGCGTGTCTCGACAATCCGTTAGCGGCAACCCGTCAGGGGCCACACAGCAAAGCGCGAGATTATATCTGGTAAATCGAGCCAATGCAGCCGCATGAGCAGCCTTAACACCTCAAAGAAAGCCTGAATATAGAAAGATTGCAAGCCACTGAACACTTAATGACGCCCAACACCGCACATCACCCTACCCATATCTGTTCTGGCAGCACTCCCCGGGCAGAGCGACCACCCTTCATCAGGTGCATCACACAAACCACTCGAATCAGGCCGCTGAAATTCTTCACGCCACCGTGACGCAAATGAATCTCTCTATCGATATACGACAGCAATGCATTGATTGAGCAATGGTTACACTGAGAAATATCTGACAGCACTTCCCAGTAAATCTCTTCTAGTCGCAAGCAGGTCGCAAAACCATTTAACCTGACAGACTTCGACAGTGGCTGAGCCGAGCCCATACCAAAGTCCAGAATCACCGGATCAATTCTAGCTCTCTGCAATAAGCGCCCACCACCACCTGCTTGCCGTATTAAACGCCCCATATATAAAAGTCTCCATCACAACGCCTAAGAAATAATTAATAGCGATTCAACATGAACACACCTTCATAAAACATTATGCAAAACTTCTTATCCAGCAGACTTAACCCGCATCTCTGTAGGAGCACTCTCGGCAACCACCCTGAATCAGCCCCCACCCTTACTGAACGCATCTAAAATCAAGCCTCTACGCCGCAGCCCCCCAGTCAAGCGAACACACACAGCACCCTCGCAATCTTGCATACCCACACGTTCAGACACTTTGACTTCACGACATAAAAGAACAGCACAACGACGATGCATGCCAACTATCACTTCGACTCACCGATAGTTAAAAAACGCAACCAGACACCCCTACGTAATCTTTTATAGGAACTTAACCCACTCATTAATAACAACCCATTAACAACGCACACACTTATTACAGATAACCTACACGGCATAAGCCATACTCAATACTTATCGATCAACAAAAAAAAACGACCAACGGTCATTGGCTCTCGGATATTTGCCTCCAACTTTAAGTTGGACACGTTCCAACACGACACAACGAAGTGGACTACAGCGCTCTAGAACAAGGCCTTCGCCATAAGTACGCATTTTTCGGGCCTTCTCGCTCGAACACTGCGCTCGACATCTCAATACGCTTAATTTGAGAAGGCCCAAGCTTTGCTGTTAAATAGGCGGCGTGTCGCCTTCGCCAAGCCTCTGGCGACGGTGCATAGGCTGATATCACGTGCGTGTCCAGCGCCTCCATTTTTTTCAGAAGCGAACCGCGCGCTATCAGCTCTTCCTTGCGATCCGTCTTAACGTGAGTTAATTGAAATGTTGAAAATCGTTCACCTACTAACGGGCGCAGCTGCTTTGCTGCTGTCCTTCATTCCTAGCCTGCAATCCGACGCTGTCCCTTACCTCCAACACGCTGATGCTCTTTACCTGGCTTTTCTTGGCCTGCTTAACCTGGCACTGGCGCCAGTCATTCCTTACTGGAATAAAGGCCCACGCCATCAACTGCAAAACCTGGTCAGCGCCTTATTGGTGCTCTCTGTTGTCCTGCAAACCCTCACCCTGTTCGGCCTGCTGCTGCCGATCGGCGACCAACCAGCGATCCTGATCAGCCTGGTACCTGCCGTGATTGCTGTAGCCCTGCACCTGATCGTGAGCTTCTACAAATCGTCACCTTCGTCCAATGCACAAACCTACGACATGACCAACCGCGATACAGGCACTGTAAAGTGGTTCAACACCTCCAAGGGTTTCGGTTTTATTTCCCGAGATTCCGGCGATGACATTTTTGTCCACTTCCGCGCCATCCGTGGCGAAGGCCACCGCGTGTTGGTGGAAGGGCAACGTGTTGAGTTCTCGGTGATGAACCGTGACAAAGGCCTGCAAGCTGAAGATGTGATCGCAGCGTTACCGCGCCGCTGATTTCAGCCTGAAAAAAAACCGCGAGCAGCCTGGCTGCTTCGCGGTTTTTTTATGCCTGCTGAGCACTCAGTAGTGCGGTGGCGGCGCCTCGTCCTCAAACGACTCGAATTGCCCGCCCATTTCTTCCTGGCGCTTGAGCAAGGCGGCTATCTGCAGTTGCAGTCGATCAACCGCGTTTTGCTGCGACACCAGCACATCATTCAATGCCTGAATGGTGTCGTCCTGAAAAGCCAGGCGACTCTCCAGATCCATCACTCGCTCTTCAAGGCTCACTGCTTACCCTCCACAAACGTGAAATCAGCACCCAGGACCGCTTTAAGCTTGCCCTTGATCACCTGCACATCAGCCTCACTGTAAGGTTTGGCAGGGTGCTTGCCCCATACCGGACCTGGCCAGGCCGCATCCGACGCGTACCGGGCAATCACATGCATGTGTAACTGGCTGACCACGTTGCCCAATGTGGCCACGTTCATCTTGTCAGCTGTGAAAAGCTCTTTAAGCACGCCAGCCAGCGCTGTGGTTTCAGCCCACATCAATGGCTGATCAGCGTCATCTAATTGAAACAGCTCACTGATACCCTCGCGGCGCGGCACCAAAATGAACCAGGGGTAATTTGAGTCATTGGAAAGCAACAAGCGGCACAAAGGGAAATCCCCAATCAGCCAGGTATCCTCTTGAAGGCGTGTATCCAAAATGAACACGGGGTGCTCTCCTGTTTAACAAATAAATTAAGCTCCACTCAAGGCCGGGCCAGACCCGCCTGCCCTGCGAGCGTCAGATGTGCAGGATACCCTTGATTGCCTTCAGCATCACACCGCCCTCGTCCCGGGACTCAAGCCGATGGCCGACGGGCGCTGTCCCTGACCCAAGCATTCTCCAGACTCTCATGCACCAAAACGGCACAGACCGAGTGGTTTTAGTGCACCTAAACGTCACCTGCTACCCACACCGGGGTGAAGCGGTAACATTTTGCACATCTTTGGGGCTCAAACGCCGCCTCCGGCTGCATGCAACGCGCCCTTCAACGCGAGCCAGCGATCGGCTCAACCTCGCTAAACCGGGCCTGTCAGCCCGCCAAATGCCAGATAATTTTTTTTCATGCTCAAAACCTGACTTGAGCATGCTTGTTGCATATACACGGTACAGGTCGACTGGGGCGCGGCAGGGGAGCTGCGACCCGACGATAAATAACAAAAAAGTTGAGCCGTCAAAAAAGGGGAGCTTGAATAAGGGTCAGCAGGCTATTTGGCTGTCTCGTTCAGAAAAACAGCTTGAGCAACCTGCGAGGCACGACACATAGCTGCCAAAGAGCGACATGTAGAGTGTATTTCGTGACTTAGCTGTAAAGAAGCTGAAAGCTTTTGAAGGCAAGTATAGCCAATAGGGTCGGCGTGATATAAGTTTGCGCCGACACAAAAAGAAAGAGCCGCCCAGATAATAATTCAGGTGGGACGGCAGTACTCTTCCTAAAACCAAAGGAGCAAATCACGATGCGCGTGATGAAGTGGAGCATGATCGCCCTGGCTGTTTCAGCCGGAACTACACAGTTCGCAATGGCTTCGTCCCAGGACGATTCCAAAGGTTTTATTGAAGACAGCACGCTGACTTCCAAAACTCGCATGTTGTACATGAACCGTGACTTCAAAAACGGCGCTGGCAACATTGCCAAGCCAGGTGGCGGTTACAAAAGCGGTTACCGTGAAGATTGGGGCCTGAGCGAACTGCTCAACTACTCCTCGGGCTTCACCCAAGGCACCATCGGTGTCGGTGTTGATGCATTCGCCATGGGCACCTTGCGCCTGGACGGCGGTGCTGGTCGTCAAGGCAACGGCCTGTTCGCTTCCAAGAGCGACGGTTCGCCAGAAGACACTCAATCCAAGGCCGGCGGCGCTATCAAATTCCGCCTGTCCGACACCGTCCTGAAGTACGGCAACCAGTTCGTTGCAAGCCCGGTTTTCTCTACCGATGACAGCCGTTTGCTGCCTGAAGTGGCGACCGGTACTTTGATTACTTCCCACGAAATCAAAGGCCTGGAACTGAGCGCAGGTCGCTTCACCGCCATCAGCTCGCAGACCGGCATGTACCATGACAGCCTGCACCTGCCAGCGGCCAACATCGCCGGCGCAACCTATCAGTTCACCGACAATTTCGTCGGCGGCCTGGCAGCGTCGGACGTTGATGACTACTTCAAGAAGCAGTACATCAACCTGAACTACACGTTCCCGATCGATGATTCTCAAGCCCTGAACTTCGACTTCAACGGCTACAGAACATCGAGCCAAGGCAAGGAACTGGCAGGCAACGTTGACAACAAAATCTGGAGCTTGGCAGCGGCCTACAGCATCGGCGCTCACAAGTTCACCCTGGCTCACCAGCGCTCCACCGGTGACAGCGGCTACTACTACGGCGTAGACGGCGGCGGCACCATTTTCCTCGCCAACTCCGTGCAATACTCCGACTTTAACGGCAGAGACGAGCGCTCGTGGCAGGCTCGCTACGACCTGAACATGGCCACCTATGGCGTACCAGGCCTGAGCTTCATGGCTCGTTACATCACCGGTGACAACATCAGCACCGACACTGGCGAAGGTAAAGAACACGAGTTCAACTTCGAGAGCAAATACGTGATGCAAGAAGGCCCGGCCAAAGACCTGTCCTTCCGCCTGCGTAGCGCTGTTTACCGCAACAACGGTAACTACCACGCAGACAGCGGCAACACTGACAACAACGACGTTCGTATCATCGTTGAATACCCACTGAACATCTTGTAATAACCGCCTTCGGGCAGTCATTACCCGCATTGTTCAGTAAAACCCCGCACCTGTTCAGGTGCGGGGTTTTTTATTGCCTGCGGATTAAGCTTATATATAGGAAGCTAACTAACAAGCATAAATGCAAGCAATTATCACTCACTCAAAACTGACTTCCGGGTCCACCATCAGATATGTCTTACACACTCCACAAACAATTAAAGGGACCGAAGTCCCTTTAATTATTTTTGTGCCTATTAAATAGCTGGCTATCGACTTAACAATTAGCCCGCAGACACTTCCTGCACAACGCGAACGACACGTTGCGGAAACGGAATATCAACACCCTGCGCTTTTAAGCGGTCGCGGGCATGTTCGTTAAACATGAACAAGACATCCCAGTAGTTGGGCGTATCGACCCATACACGCAGCGACATTGTGATTGCACTGTCACCCAAAGCGGTCACAACCACGGCTGGCGCAGGCTCTTTCAGCACCCGAGGGTCATCAGCCAGGGCCAGCAAGACCTCACGCACCTTCTGCAAATCTGCCTCGTAATCGACACCCACATCAAACACCACCTTGCGTGTCGGCTGGCGGTTGTAGTTGGTGATGATACCGTTGGACAGGTTGCCGTTGGGCACGATAACGGTTTTGTTGTCACTGGTGCGCAGCACTGTGTGGAAGATTTGAATGCTGTCGACGGTCCCGCTCACGCTTTGCGCTTCGATCCAGTCACCGATCTTGAACGGGCGGAACAGCAAAATCAGTACCCCGCCTGCAAAGTTGGCGAGACTGCCTTGCAGCGCCAGGCCAATGGCCAGACCGGCGGCACCGATAGCGGCCACAAATGAGGTTGTCTGGATACCAATCATCGAGGCAACGCTAACGACCAGCAGCACCTTGAGAATGATGTTGACCAGGCTGCTGATAAAGCCTTGCAGCGCCAGGTCAGCTTTGCGCAACGCCAGCAACTGCCCCAGCTTGGCGGTCAAGCGGTTAATCAGCCACCACCCTATCGCCAGGGTGACCAGCGCCAGCAGCACACGGCTGCCGTATTCCATGATCATTGGAATCCAGGCCTGCGAGGTCTTGATCAAGTGATCAAATTCAGCGTTCAGATCCATTTATCTCTCCTAATACCGATTTCCGGTGACGTTATTCAGGTTCTGTACCCAATGTGTCCATGTTCAGTGATGCCACAGGCCGGTGCCGCACCTGCGCGTCACTTGAAGACATGTCGTACAGACCCAAACGATTGAACGCTCACGCTCAATCGTTTAAGCCGCGCCCAGGAAAATCGGACGTCGATGATCGCCACAGGTTCCCTGGCAGTGATCAGTCGCGGAAGTTATTGAACTGCAGCGGCATGTCAAACGTCTTCGCACGCAGGGCAGCAATGGCTTCTTGCAGGTCATCACGCTTCTTGCCGGTGATACGAACCTGCTCGCCCTGAATGGCTGCCTGCACCTTCAACTTGGCCTCTTTGACGTGAGCAACGATCTTTTTCGCCAGCTCTTTATCAATGCCTTCCTTAAGCACCGCTTCTTGCTTCATCAGCTTGCCCGAGGCGTAGGCATCCTTGACTTCAAGGCACTGCACGTCGATTTTGCGCTTGACCAATGCCAGCTTGAGGATCTCAATCATGGCTTCGAGCTGAAAATCCGCCTCAGCGGTCAGATTCACCGCGAGGTCTTTTTCTTTGAACTCAAAGCTGCCTTTACCTTTGAGGTCATAACGACGGTCCAGCTCCTTGACGGCGTTCTCGACTGCGTTGGTGACTTCGTGTTTGTCCAGTTCGGATACCACGTCGAACGACGGCATGTAATTTCTCCACTCTTTAAAGGGCGCGCACAACACAGATGGAGCGCGCCTGACCTGACAGTTAAAATGCGCGGGCATTATAGCGGTTCTTCCACGTCATTCACTTGCGAGCACACATGCCACCTTTTAACTGCGGATCAGCCCCTACTCGCTGGCACATTCTGGGTGCTGGCAGCATGGGCACACTGTGGGCCGCCCGGCTGGCGAGAGCGGGTTTGCCGGTTACGTTGATCTTGCGCAACGCAGCGCGCCTGCACGCCTACGAAGCCGCCCACGGCTTAACTCTAGTTGAAGGCGAGCAAACCCACCTGCTGCCCGTCACCGCTCAGTTACCTGAGGCAGACGAGCCGATTGAGCGTTTGCTGCTCACCTGCAAGGCGTATGACGCCGAACGCGCCATCGCGCAGATTGCCCACCGGCTAAAACCCGGAGCCGATGTGGTGCTGCTGCAAAATGGCCTGGGTAGCCAACAAGCGGTGGCGGCCAGCGTGCCTCATGTACGCTGCATTTTCGCCTCCAGCACGGAAGGCGCATTTCGCGAGAGCGACTGGCGCGTGGTGTTTGCCGGAGCAGGCCACACCTGGCTGGGCGATACCCGCCAGGGCGAAGCACCGCACTGGCTCGAAGATCTGCAACGCAGCCACATCGCCCACGAATGGAGCCCGATGATTCTCAGCCGCTTGTGGCGAAAGCTGGCGCTGAACTGTGCGATCAACCCGCTGACGGTGCTGTACAACTGCCGAAATGGCGGCCTGCAGGCGCACCGCGCCGAGGTCGACACCCTGTGTGACGAGTTGGCTGCCTTGCTTAAGCGCTGCGACCAGACCGAGGCGGCAGACAACTTGAATACCGAGGTGCATCGAGTGATCCAGGCCACGGCCAACAACTATTCTTCAATGCACCAGGATGTCGCCCAAGCTCGACGCACCGAAATCAGCTACTTGCTGGGTTACGCCTGCGAAGCGGCACGCCAGCGGCAGGTTGCCGTGCCGCATTTACACGCCCTGCATCAGCGACTGATCGACCACCTGAAGCAGCGCGGATTGCCCTGCAACTGAGGCCCGCGCTACCCTGCGACTTCGTTCTTCTTTATGCGGTCATTGCGATGCCCTTGCGCCAGCGCCTCGAAAACCTTCCGGTCGGCCAGAAGTTGCTGGCCGCCCTCCTCGTCCTGCTGGCGACCGTACTGGTGGTGGCCAACTTGACCTTTATCACCGCCGCGTACTGGATTTCACACGAAAGCACCGCCCCGCAAGCCTTGCAAACGCTGGGTCGGCTGGCGTCCAACCCCAATCTGATCCTTGAGTCTCTGGACTCAGCGCAACAGGCTGATGCGCTGCTCGATGAAATAGGCAGCTACGCGCCCCTGCGCGCGGCGGCCATTTACGACAGCTCAGGGCAGTTGCTGGCGCAACTGCAACATGGCGAGCACCTGTCACTGCCCGAGCATTACCGCCAGCTTGAAGCCTGGAGCCTGACCGAGCTGCGCAGCCACCTGATCACGCGCTTGCACAACGGGGACAAACCCGCAGGGCACTTGTTGCTGATCGCCAGCAGCGAATTACCCGCCGCGTTTTACACCGGTACACTCACCGCGAGCCTGGGGATTTTGATCTTCAGCATATTGCTGTGGCTGGTGGTTTCACGGCAGATCAAACGGCTGATCACTCACCCCATCCATCGCCTTGAAGAACTCTCGCGCCAGGTCACCCGCGAAGAAAACTACGCCTTGCGCGCAGCACCGGGCAATCACGATGAAATCGGCAGCCTGGCTGAAGCGTTCAACACCATGCTGTCGCGTATCGAAGCGCGCGAACAAGAGCTCAAACGCGCTCGCGACGAGGCACAAGCAGCCTACGACCAGGCCCAGACCCTGGCCGAAGAAACCCGCCACACCAACCGCAAGCTGGAGCTCGAAGTACAGGTTCGTAGCAAAATCGAGAAAAAACTGACGGGTTTCCAGAACTACCTCAACAACATCATCGACTCGATGCCCTCAGCCCTGATTGCGCTGGACGACCAGCTCTACGTCACCCAGTGGAACCAGGAAGCCAGCGCCCTGTCCGGAACTAAACTGGACGAGGCCATGAACCAGCCGATCTACCTTGCCTTCGAACCGCTCAAACCCTTTTTGCCGCAGCTTAAAGACACCATCGAAACCCATCGCGTAGCCAAGATCGAACGGGTGACCTGGGAGCAAAACGACGAAGTCCGCCACTATGCCCTGACCTTTTACCCGCTGACCGGCAACAGCGGACGCGGTGTGGTGATCCGGATCGACGACATAACCCAGCGCTTGTCACTCGAAGACATGATGGTGCAGTCGGAAAAAATGCTCTCGGTGGGCGGGCTCGCGGCCGGCATGGCCCACGAAATCAACAACCCTTTGGGGGCGATTCTGCACAACGTGCAAAACATTCGCCGACGCCTGTCCAGTGACCTGCCGAAAAACCTGGAAGTCGCCGAACAGACCGGCATTACCCTGGATGCAATCAGCCACTACTTGCAGGCCCGCGAAGTGCCGCAGTTGCTCGACGGCATACAGCAGGCTGGCGCCCGCGCGGCAAAAATCGTCACCCACATGCTCAGCTTCAGCCGCCGCAGCAACCGGCAAATGAGCCCGTGCGATTTATCGGCGTTGATTGATCAGGCGGTGGACATTGCCAGCAATGACTTTGACCTCGCCCTGGGTTTCGACTTCAGGGGCCACGACATTGTTCGCCAGTTCGACCCTGAGCTGGGCCCCGTGCCCGGCATCCCCAACGAGCTGGAGCAAGTGCTGCTCAACCTGCTGAAAAACGCAGCCCAGGCCATTCATCAGCGCCCCGTCAACACCGAACCCGGACGCATCATTTTACGCACCAAACTCAACCCGCCCTGGGCGGAGATCCAGGTGGAAGACAACGGCGTCGGCATGCCCGAACAGGTGCGTAAACGCATCTTCGAGCCGTTTTTCACCACCAAGGAAGTCGGCCAAGGCACCGGGCTGGGCCTGTCCGTTTCGTACTTTATTGTCACCAACAACCACAAAGGACAGATGGAAGTGCACTCCACATTAGGCCAAGGCACCTGCTTTACCCTACGCCTGCCACTGGCGGGCAACCTGCTGCCTTCTCACGAATCAACCACCGTGGAGCTGTAAACATGGGTTTTCGCTTATCTAAAATCTACACCCGCACCGGCGACCAAGGCGAAACAGGCCTTGGCGACGGTCGACGTGTGCCCAAGGATCACCCGCGGGTAGAAGCCATCGGCGAAGTCGACACGCTCAACAGTCAGTTGGGCCTGCTGCTGGCCGGGCTCAGCACCCACAGCGTCGAGTGTTCGGGGCTAAATGAGGTGATAGAAGTGCTTGAACCTTGTCAGCACCGACTGTTCGACTTGGGTGGCGAACTGGCCATGCCGGTGTATCAGGCGCTCAACATCGCTGAAGTCGAGCGTTTAGAGGCGGCGATTGACCGCTGGAATGAAGAGTTGGGGCCGCTGGAAAACTTCATTCTGCCCGGCGGTTCCACCTTGATCGCCCAGGCCCACATCTGCCGCAGCCTGGCCCGCAGCGCCGAACGCCGCTGCCAGCAACTCAATGCACTGGAGCCATTGGCGGGGGTGGGTCTGGCGTACATCAACCGGCTGTCAGACCTGCTGTTCGTGGCCGCGCGTTTGATTGCCAAACGCCAGGGGATAGCCGAGATCTTGTGGCAGGCGGCGGCCAAGCCATCCTGAGGCACGTGCGCCCTCATTGTGTAGTCGCTGCCGAGGTACGAAGGCTGCGAGCTTTTTACGGCTGCTTCGCAACCGATCGCAGCCTTCGTGCCTCGGC
>NZ_JASCPQ010000079.1:0-27164 GCF_029959305.1 Pseudomonas sp. PS01297 | reverse complement strand
AGCTTGTCTCGCGATCTTTTGACCTTTAAAAGATCGCGAGACAAGCTCGCGCCTACAGGGCTTATCCAACACGAATCATGATCTGAGCCATCACTGCCTGGCCATTGATGGTGCACCGCCCGTCCTTATGATGGCTCGCATGCCTTTCGCTGCGAGCCTGACCCATGACCCACGCCAAAACCCTCTATGACAAGCACATCGATGCGCACACCGTGTGGTCGCTCGATGACCAAGGGCATGTTTTGCTCTACATCGATCGTCAGGTCATTAACGAGTACACCAGCCCGCAAGCCTTCAGTGGTTTGCGCGAAGCCGGGCGTGATGTGTGGCGCCCGCAAACTGCACTGGCGGTGGTTGACCATGTGAACCCGACCGCGCCGCTGCGCGTTGCAGCCATGGCCGATGCCGGCGGGGCGTTACAGGTGTCGTACCTGCAACAGAACTGCGAAAAGTTCGCCATCGAGCTGTTTGATGTGCTCGACAAGCGCCAGGGCATCGAACACGTCATCGCCCCGGAACAAGGGTTTATCTTGCCCGGCATGGTGATCGCCGCCGGTGACAGCCACACCACTACCTACGGCGCACTGGGTGCGTTTGGATTCGGCATCGGCACCTCGGAAATCGAGCACCTGCTGGCCACCCAGACCCTGGTGTATAAACGCCTGAAAAGCATGCGTGTCACAGTCGACGGTGAGCTGGGCACAGGGCTGACCTCCAAAGACGTGATCATGGCTCTGATCGGCAAGATCGGTGCCTCCGGCGCCAGCGGCTACGCCATCGAGTTTGCCGGTTCAACCATTGAAGCGCTGAGCGTCGAAGCGCGCATGACCATCTGCAACATGGCCGTCGAAGCCGGTGCTCGCGGCGCTTTTATGGCCCCCGATGACAAGGTGTTCGCCTACCTGCAACTCAAGCCGCGCGCCCCGCAAGGGGAACAATGGGAACGCGCCGTGGCCTGCTGGCGCTTGCTGTACAGCGACCCCGGCGCACGCTTCGATCAAGAAGTGCACCTGGACGCCAGCGAGTTGCAACCCATGGTTACCTGGGGCACCAGCCCCGACCAGGCCGCCGCCATTGGCAGCACCGTGCCTGACCCGCTGGGCGTGAGTGATTTGATTCTGCGCCAGGACATGCGCCGCGCCTTGAACTACATGGGCCTGGAGCCCGGCATGGCGCTGAACGAGGTGGTCATCAGCCACGCCTTTATCGGTTCCTGCACCAACGCCCGGATTGAAGATTTACGCGACGCGGCCCACGTTGTGCGCGGCCACAAAGTCGCAGCCCATGTACGCGCCATGATCGTTCCAGGCTCCACCCAGGTGCGCGATCAGGCAGAAGCGGAAGGCTTGGCGGCGATCTTTATCGAGGCTGGATTTGAGTGGCGCCAGTCTGGCTGTTCGATGTGTCTGGCGATGAACGATGACGTGCTCGCCCCCGGCGACCGCTGCGCCTCCAGCACCAACCGTAACTTCGAAGGTCGCCAGGGCGCCGGGGCACGCACCCACCTGATGAGCCCGGCTATGGTCGCGGCCGCCGCCATTACCGGCCACCTCACTGACGTTCGCCAACTTGCCGGGAGACTCTGAGCATGCAACCTTTCACCACCGTCAGCGGCAAGGCCGCGCCCCTGCTCGCCGCCAATATCGACACCGACGTGATCATGCCCAAGCAGTTTCTTAAAGGTATTGATCGCAACGGGCTGGACCGCGGCGTGTTTTTCGATCTGCGCTTTCTGCCCTCGGGCGAGCCAAACCCTGAGTTCATCCTCAACCAGCCCGCGTGGCAAGACGCACGTTTTCTGGTCACCGGGCCGAACTTCGGCTGTGGTTCCAGCCGCGAGCATGCGGTCTGGGGCTTGAAACAGTTGGGTATCCGCGCACTGATTGGCAGCAGTTTCGCCGGGATTTTCTATGACAACTGCCAGCGCAACGGCGTGCTGGTGATCACCCTGGAAGACGTATTGGTGCAGGCGCTGGGCCGACTCATCAGCCAGCCCGAAACAGCTGAAATCACGATAGACCTGATCACGCAAAGCATCCGCCTGGCGGAGGGTTCAGTGATTGAATTCAAGATCGACGATTTGCGCAAAACCGCGCTGTTACAGGGGCTGGATGCGATAGGCAGCACCTTGCAGCGCAGCGTGCAGATTCGTGAATTTGAGCAGCGGCATTTGCAGGCTAATCCCTGGTTGCGCTGAAAAGCGCCCTCACCCCAGCCCCCTGTAGGAGTTGCCGCCCCGTCTTCGACGCCGCACTGTCGCGCATCAAACAGGACACTGTAGTCGCTGACGAGGTACGAAGGCTGCGATCGGCTGCGTGCAGCCGTAAAACCATCCACTTCGGGATTCTTGGGTACATATCCATTGCTGCGGCAACGGCCACTTAGGGTTCCGCCCTTACGGCGCGTCACTTTGAAAGCGCAAAGTAACCAAACGCTTTTTGCCCCAACCCCTCGGCGCCTCGCTGTGGCTCGGCATGCCCTCACCACAGGCCTTACTCCGTGGGCCCGCCGCGATCGGCCATCCCTGGCCGTGTCGCGGCTAACCCGGCGTCCTGCCGGGTTACCCACTGCGCAAAACCTGCGTTCGGCCAGCGTGGTTTAACGGGGCCTCTCAGATCAAAAGCCAGATCAAGATCAAAAGATCGCGAGCAAGCTCGCTCCTACAAGGCCTTTAGAATCAATCACTTATTTTATGTTTGATAAGAGCGAGCTTGTCTCGCGATCTGTTGATCTTTAAAAGATCGCGAGACGAGCTCGCTCCTACAAGGTGGAGAGTTGTCGTAAGTGCGCCTGCAAAAACTCCACACACACCCGCAACTTGCCAGAATTGGCCAACCGCGTCGGGTACACCGCCCATACGTCGGCGCTTTGCCGGTAGTCGGCCAGCACTTGCACCAGCCGCCCTTGGTCCAGCAGCGGTTTTACATCCCACATCGAGCGCAGCAACACACCGCGCCCGTCCAGCGCCCACTGCAATACGATTTCGCCGCTGTTGGAAGACAGCGGCCCGCTAACCCTCACGCTGGCTTCACCTTCCGGGCCTTGCAGTTGCCAGATACCAAACGCGTTGTCGCGCTCTTTGAGCACCAGGCAATCGTGCTGCTGTAAATCTTGCAGCGACTCAGGCACGCCCCGGCGCGTGAGGTAGTCGGGCGAGGCGCACAGCACGCGGTTGTTGGTCACCAGACGACGGCCGATGTGTTGACCGGCAATGTCATCGCCCACATGGATTTCCAGATCGAACCCTTCATGCACAATGTCCACCACACGATCAAACACATCCAGGCGGATTTCCAGTTCGGGGTACTGCTCGGCCAGTAACGAAATGGCCGGCGCGACATGGTTGCGGCCAAAGCCAAAGCTGCTGCACAGGTGCAAACGGCCACGGGGCTCTGTATGCGCTTCGGACAGTTCGTCCTGCAATTGCTGAACATCATCGAGGATGCGTACCGCCCAGCGCTGCACCCGCTCACCGTCGTCGGTCAGGGCGACACGTCGACTGGTGCGGTGCAGCAAGCGGCTGCCCAGGGTGGTTTCAAGGATCTGGATACGTTTGCTGACATAGGCCGGGGACAACCCCAGCTCTTCTGCCGCCGCGGCAAAGCCGCCTTTGCGCACGACCGTGAGGAACACCCGCAGGTCTTCAGGCAGCGGCGCAGTGTCTTTTTTGGGCGGCATGGTCATGAACGCGTGGCGACAAGAATGCAGAGAATAGCTCAGCGCAAAAAAGGCAGCACGTGCTCAAGCAGCAATTGGGGGACTTCTTCGCCAATGTAGTGCCCACACGGTAACGCCTGACCACGCACATCGGTTGCGACTTTCTGCCATTCGGCCAGCGGGTCGAAACAGCGACCGACCGTCCCTTGCGCGCCCCACAGCACCAGCACCGGCAGGTTCAGGTGCCGACCGGCGTCGATGTCTTCGCGGTCATGCTCAAGGTCAATGCTGGCGCTGGCGCGGTAGTCCTCGCAGATCCCCCGCGCCGTACCCGGCAATTGAATGCAGCGCACGTATTCGGCCAGCGCAGGCGCCGTAAACGGCTGCAAACCGGCGCTGCGACTGCCCATCACGCTCAACAGGTATTGCTCGGGGTCGGCTTCGATCAGACGCTCCGGCAGCGGCGCCGGGCGAATCAAAAAGAACCAGTGCCAGTAAGCCCGGGCAAAGGCTTCGTCGGTCTGCGCGTACATCGCCAGCGTCGGGGCGATGTCGAGCATCACCAAACGGCTGACGGCCTGCGGGTGATCCAGCGCCAGACGATGAGCCACGCGCGCGCCGCGATCATGGGCCAGCACCGAAAACTGCTCAAACCCCAGGCTGCGCATCAACGCCAGCGAATCGCGGGCCATTTCACGTTTGCTGTAGTTGCTGTGATCGGCCACCGCTTCGGGCTTTTCGCTGTCGCCGTAACCGCGCAAGTCGGCCGCGACCACCGTGAAGTGCTCCGCCAACTGCTCGGCGACTTTGTGCCAGATGACGTGCGTTTGCGGGTGGCCATGGATCAGCAACAAACCCGGCCCGCTGCCGCCAATACGGTAGGCAATGTGAACGCCATTGACCTGGCGCTGAGCTGTTTGAAATCCCGCGAACATGAGGCTGCTCCTTCTAATAGTCAGCCCATGCTAGAGCCCTCAGATTCTGCTGCAAGGGCCAAACCGTGGCGGCTCGGTTCATGAAGTGTGATACATCGCATCGCCCCCCCTCATTGAGCGGGCAAGAACACACAGGCGGTCAAACCGCCCCCTTCACGATTGCTCAGCGTCAGGCTGCCCTTGTGGCTGACGGCGATGCGCTTGGCGATACTCAAGCCCAAACCAAAACCG
The DNA here is from genome assembly GCF_029959305.1 of Pseudomonas sp. PS01297. Taxonomy (NCBI): domain Bacteria; kingdom Pseudomonadati; phylum Pseudomonadota; class Gammaproteobacteria; order Pseudomonadales; family Pseudomonadaceae; genus Pseudomonas; species Pseudomonas sp. PS01297. Next base: position 22,341 of record NZ_JASCPQ010000079.1, on the reverse strand, counting down.
CCGGACTGATCGTTGCGCGAGTGATCGGCGCGCACGAACGGGTCGGTGATCGACTGCAACACCGCTGGCGCAATGCCCGGCCCGCGATCGTTGATGCGCAACGTTACGCCGCTAGACGAGCGCTCGACCTCAAGGGTGATGTCGCAGGCATAGGCTTGTGCGTTTACCAGCAAGTTCTGCAAGCAACGGTGCAACAGCACGCCGTTGGCGTAGATCATCCCGCCCCGGCCGCTGACCGGCAACGGCTCGGCGGGGGTCGACAACTCTGCGCACAGGTTTCGCAACACGCTGTCGACATCAATGAACTGGCACGTGTGCTGGTTGGCGCTCTGCAAATAGACGAGTACCTGGGTAATCATCTTGTCCATTTGGTAGATGTTCTGCTTCAAGCGCTCACGCTGATCAACATCACTCAACCGCTCGATGCGCAAGCGCATGCGGGTCAATGGCGTGCGCAGGTCGTGGGACACCGCCGCAAGAAAAAAACTCTGGTCATTGACCATCGCGACAATCTGTTTTTGCATGGCGTTGAAGGTCTGGGCGGCTTGGCGAACCTCCAGCGGCCCTTCAACCGCCAACGGCTTCTGATCCAGGTTATCGCCCAGCGCATTGGCGGCGTCACTCAGCCGTTTAAGCGGGCGCAGGCACAGCCGCACCGCCAGCCAGCACATCCCGATCACGCCGATAATGCGCACCACATAGACCCGCAGAATGTAGTCGGCAATCAAGGCCCACGCCGACTCACCGCTCCAGCCCTGCAACTCGTGCCCCTCGATGCTCAACCAATGACCGTCGGCCAGCGGCACCGCGAAGTCGATGTGCGCCGTGGCCGTTTGCAGGCCAAACAGGCTGCGCCAGACCAGCGGCTGCCCTTCGGCATCGGTGAGGTCGACCTCGATCATTTCAACCATGGGCTCATGCCCCAATTCATATGCCAGCGCCTGTTTCAATAGCAGCGCTGTGCGTCGGGCAGCACGGTCGTTTTCAGGTTGGATGTCGGGTTTCGCGGCCAGACACCTGACCGTGTAATTGGCCGGTGCTGTCTGCGGCTGACCCGGCAAACAACCGGGCTGGTCAATCAGTGGTGCGGTTCGGCTGGCCATTAGCCGGACCGGGGCTTCAAGCACCTGTGCATAACGCACGTCGAACCAGATGCTGCTCGACAACAATTGAATGGCCAGCGTGCCGCTGACCAGAATCAGCGTGAGTTGGCCAAACAAGGTTTTCGGCCACAGGCGCATCAACCCCTTCATCAGCAGGTCGCGCACCGGGCTAAACCGCCGCTTCAGGGCTGGATACGCTCAACAGATAGCCTTCATTGCGCACGGTCACGATCTGCACGGGCCCGTCCTTGAAATGCTGGCGAAGGCGGCTGATGCACATGTCGATCGAGCGATCGTCGGGCGCGTATTCACGACCCATTGCACTCAGCGTTAATTGATCGCGGGACAGTACCTGCTCACGGGCCTGGAGCAAATCACGCAACACCCTGAAATCGGAGCGCGGCAAGGTCAGGGTCTGACCATCCGGGATGTGCAGCAGGCGCTTTACATCATCGAGGCGATAACCGGCGAACTCGCGGTGGGTAGAAGCCGGGCGATCCGCGACGGGCTCGGCCCGTGTTTGTCGACGCATCACCGCCTTGATTCTGGCCACCAGCTCACGGGGCTCGAAAGGCTTGGTCAGGTAATCATCGGCGCCCACTTCCAGACCAATGATGCGATCCAGCGCTGAGCCTTTGGCCGACAGCATGATCACACTCAGGCCGGGGCGCGACTGCAACTGGCGACACAGGCTGAGGCCGTCTTCGCCCGGCAGCATGACGTCCAGCACCACCAGGTCGACCGCCTGGCGCTCCAGGTGTGCCCACATCTCCAGGCCATCGGCGGCGGCCAGCACCTGATCGCCGTTCTCACTCAGGTAGTCGCACAACAACTCGCGGATTTCATCATCGTCATCCACCACCAGCAGCGTCTTGGCGTCTGGAAGCGGTTTGGCGGCGGGCAAAATGTACCGTTCATTACATTCCATTACACATCCAGACATATCCGTAATAGTGCCTGACGGCGCGATGCTTAAAATGCTACCAAACATTATCTGCAAATACGAAGTATTACCAATGACAACGCAGGGCATGATGACGGACCTCTCAGCACGACCATTGATGTTAAGCACCCCTTCTCGCCTTTCAGCACACCGCAGCCCTGTCGCAATCATGGTCGCCATGGGCCTCAGTGCAATGCTCGGCATGGCCAGCCAACAGGTTGGCGCCGCGTCGCTGGAACTCGACACCCTGAATGTCCAGGGCACCCAGCCCTCCGCCGATGAAAGCACCGGCCAACTGGGTTACACCGTCAAGAGCACCACCAGTTCGACGGGCATGAAACTCACCCCGCGCCAGACGCCACAGTCGGTCACCACCATCACCCAGGAACAAATGGCCGACCGCCAGATCACCAATATCGAGCAAGCGCTGGACAGTGCCCCCGGCATCACCATGAGCAAGTCGGAAGTGGGCGGGCGCACCGAGTACCGGGCACGCGGCTATCCGATCACCAACTGGAAAACCGACGGCCTGCAGTTCCCGGGCGGCTCGGACTTCAGCGGCGCCGGCAACTCGCTGAACATGGACATGTACGAACGTATCGACATCGTTCGCGGCGCCAATGGCCTGCTGGGCGGCACGGGCGACCCGTCGGCCACCGTCAACCTGATGCGCAAACGCCCGGGTTTCGAATTCGGCGGCCGTGCCTACGCCACCTATGGCAGTTGGGACAAACGACGCCTGGGCGCTGACCTCAACGTGCCCTTGTCAGAAGATGGCCGCTTGCGCTCGCGCCTGGTCATGACCCAAGAGGACTCCAACTCCTTTCGCGACCATCAGTCCGACCGTTCGCGGGCCGCACTGGCCAATTTTGAATTTGACCTGACCGACGCCACGACCCTGGGCGCCGGCTATCAATACGAGTACTACAAAAACGTCGGCGGCGGCTGGGGCGCGAACATCCCGATCTGGTACGGCGATGGCAGTAAAACCCACCTGCCGCGAAGCACCAACGTGGTGCCGAGCTGGAGTTTTGGCGAATACACCACCCGTACGGCGTTTGGCTCGCTGGAGCATCGTTTTGACAATGACTGGACGCTCAACGTCAAAGCCTCGCAAAGCACCACTGAAGCCTTGAATCACCGTGGGCTGGCCAAGGTCAACTCCAAAGGCGGCGGCGCATTCGGCGGCTATTGGAATCAGGATGGCACCGGCGCCGTGCTCAATGGCTTGCACAGCTCTACCGACACCACCCAGCAATCGGCACAAGTCGACGTGACCGGCCCTTTCAGCCTGTTCGGCCGTACCCATCAGGCCATGTTCGGCTATAACGACAGCCGCACCGTCGCCTGGTCGCCTCAGTACCGTTGCAACATGGTCAGCGATGACCGCACCAGCGCCAGCGCATTGGGCTGCCAGTTCCGCGCCAACAACGGCTTCCCGATTACCGACTGGCACAACGGGGTGGACAGCGACTACCGGATCAACGCCTACAAAACCGGCCTGCACACCAAAACCACCACCCGCCTGCAAGGTATGTATGCGGCCACCCGCCTGAGCATTACCGACCCGCTGTCGGTGATCCTCGGCGCGCGCATCAGCGATTACAGTAGCACCACGTTGTCGACCAACGGTGCGCGCAGCAATCAACAACAAAACGGTATCGTCACGCCTTACTTGGGCGCGGTGTATGACCTCAACGACACCTACTCGCTGTACGCCAGCTACACCGACATCTTCAGCCCGCAAAGCGAAGAGAACGCCAACGGCAACAAGATCGAGCCGATTCGCGGTCAGAGCTATGAAACCGGTATTAAAGGTGAATGGTTCGACGGCCAGGTCAATGCGCAAGCGGCCTACTTCCTGACCCGTCAGGAAAACAAGGCGGTGACCGATGGCGCCAACACCACACCCACCGGTAACCAGGCGTACACCACGGGCACTGGCGTAGAAACCGAAGGTATCGACCTCGAAGTTTCCGGTGCCTTGACGCCCAACTGGAATGTCTACGGTGGCTACACCTACCTGCACTTTCGCCGCCTCAACGCCGACGGCCAAAGCGACCCGTCGCACCTGTTCAAAGCGTCAACCACCTACCGTTTGTCAGGTGCTCTTGATCGCCTGACCGTGGGCACCGGCGTCACCGCGCAAACCAGCATTCGCGCCACGTCCACCCCGGCGGGCATTCCCACTAACGGTGTGAGCCGCGGCCCTACCGACGTGACCTGGGCGGGTTACGCCATCTGGAGCGCAATGGCCAAATACGACCTCACCGATGACACGGCCGTGACCCTGAATGCCAACAACCTCTTCGACAAAACCTACTACACCCGATACGGCTTTTATGCAGGCGCCATTTATGGTGATCCGCGCAGCCTGTCGTTGACCCTGAGTACTGCATTTTGACGCCCGGCCAGATCCTTCCCCCCAGGTAAGCCACGCGTCAACGTGCAACTACCGAAGCCCGCCTTATGGCGGGCTTCGTCTATTGGGCAACGGGCAAAAAAGCCACGGTGGGAACATCACACCGTCATCAAGGTCGGTTACTTAAATAGCTCACTTTGGCGACCCGACGAAGGCTTATAAAAATGCGACATTTTTAGTTGATCTCAGCGCAGTCACGCCCTAAAGTTCGCGCCGAACATCCATGCTGGAAACGATCCATCCGGCTCAAGTACTGACGACGAGAGAGCAAGCTTTCGGCGGACATGCCTTGGGAAGTAGGCGAACCAAAGTGGGGATACGGAGGATGTTCATTTGCACCCATTGATTTATGACGTTTGCCACTAGGAGTCCCTACGTATGTCGATTCAGGTCGAAGAATATTTCGCGCGCGAAACCTTCCAAAAAATGAAGGCGTTCGCTGACACCCAAGAAACCCCGTTCGTGGTGATCGACACCGCCATGATCAGCCAGGCTTACGACGACCTGCGTGCAGGTTTCGAATTCGCCAAGGTGTACTACGCGGTCAAGGCCAACCCGGCCGTTGAAATCATCAACCTGCTGCGCGACAAAGGCTCGAACTTCGACATCGCGTCGATCTATGAGCTGGACAAAGTGATGGCCCAGGGCGTGACCCCGGATCGCATCAGCTACGGCAACACCATCAAAAAATCTAAAGACATCCGTTACTTCTACGAGAAAGGTGTGCGTCTGTTCGCCAGCGACTCCGAGGCTGACCTGCGCAACATCGCCAAGGCTGCACCGGGCTCCAAAGTCTATGTGCGTATTTTGACCGAAGGTTCGAGCACGGCTGACTGGCCGCTGTCGCGCAAGTTCGGCTGCCAGACCGACATGGCCATGGACCTGCTGATTCTGGCCCGCGACCTGGGCCTGGTGCCTTACGGTATTTCGTTCCACGTAGGTTCGCAGCAGCGCGACATCAGCGTGTGGGACGCGGCCATTGCCAAGGTCAAAGTGATTTTCGAGCGTTTGAAAGAAGAAGACGGCATCGTGCTCCAGCTGATCAACATGGGTGGCGGCTTCCCGGCCAACTACATCACCCGTACCAACAGCCTGGAAACCTACGCCGAAGAAATCATTCGCTTCCTGAAAGAAGACTTCGGTGACGACCTGCCTGAGATCATTCTGGAGCCGGGCCGTTCATTGATCGCCAACGCCGGGATTCTGGTCAGCGAAGTGGTCCTGGTCGCCCGTAAATCACGCACAGCCGTTGAGCGTTGGGTGTACACCGATGTCGGCAAATTCTCCGGCCTGATCGAAACCACGGACGAAGCCATCAAGTTCCCGATTTGGACTGAAAAGAAAGGCGAAATGGAAGAAGTGGTTATCGCCGGTCCTACCTGCGACAGCGCCGACATCATGTACGAAAACTACAAATACGGCCTGCCACTGAACCTGGCCATCGGTGATCGCCTGTACTGGTTGTCGACCGGCGCCTACACCACCAGCTACAGCGCTGTTGAGTTCAATGGCTTCCCGCCGCTGAAGTCGTTCTACCTGTAAGCCTTACAGAAAAACCTCCCCGGATTAGCCTCCGGGGAGGTTTTTTTATGGCCTGACGGTGCCGCCGATGGGTGTCACACCGCCTGCTCCAAGGTGTTGATTCGCGCTTGATACACCTCACCCATCGCCCGAATGGCCGGCTCTTTGGCCTCAAGCAACGCCACGCGGCTGACCCGCAAAAACTTCAGGTTGCCGATGGCCTGGGCACGCTCCAGCCAGACCAGAGCACCCTCTACATCACCGCGCTCGGCCAGCACGGCGGCGTGGCTGAATTGCCCGCGAAAATCACCGGCATGGGCGGAGCGTTCATACCATTGGCGCGCGGCCTGCGGGTCTGCCGGGCAATAACGACCGTCTTCAAGGTAGCGCCCCAGCAAGTTCATCGACTTGGCGTGACCCAAATGCGCGGCTTCGCGGTACAGCGCAAACGCTGCGTATTGGTTTTGCACCACACCGCGCCCGGTCGCCAGCAAGTTGGCGTAGTTGTACAGCCCCCAATCAAGCCCACCCTGAGCTGCCAGGCGGTAATGGCTGGCGGCCGCGCGCTCATCCAGCTCGCACCCCCAACCATGCTCAAGGCAGCGCCCGAGCATGTTGCGCGCCATCAAGTGCCCGCTGTTGGCGGCAATGGCGAACCAGCGAAAGGCCAGCGGCACATCGCGCTCAATGCCCTGCCCTTCCAGCAGGATCTGGCCGAGCAGCGCTTGCCCTTCAAGGATGCCTTGCTTGGCAGCCATCAAAATGGCTTGTGCGGCACGGGCCGGGTTCTCGGCGAGCATGCTTTGCAGTTGCTCGCCGCTGAGCAGTTCTTCGCGGCGTAATTGAAAGCTCATGGCTTACACCTCAACCCAGCGGCGCAACAGGTTGTGGTAGGTGCCGGTGAGTTGAATCAGTGACGGGTGATCGGGTACATCGCGGCTCAATTGCTGAATGGCGTTGTCCATCTCGAACAGCAAGGTGCGCTGGCTGTCTTCACGGACCAGGCTTTGGGTCCAGAAAAACGAGGCAAAACGGGCGCCACGGGTCACCGCGTTGACCTTGTGCAAGCTGGTGCCGGGGTACAGCACCATATCCCCCGCCGGGAACTTGACCTGCTGTACACCGTAGGTGTCCTGGATCACCAGCTCCCCGCCGTCGTAGTCCTGCGGGTCACTGAAAAACAGGGTGGCCGACAAGTCCGTGCGCACCCGCTCCGGGCTGCCCTTGGGCTGGCGCACCGCATTGTCGATATGAAAGTCGAAGCTGCCGCCACCGGTGTAGCAGTTGATCAGCGGCGGGAACACTTTGTGCGGCAAAGCCGCCGACATGAACAAAGGGTTTTGCCACAAGCGTTCGATCATCGCCGCGCCGATTTCCTTGGCCAGCGGGTGACCTTCGGGCAATTGCAGGTTGTGCTTGGCTTTGGCGGACTGATACCCGGCGGTGATTTTGCCGTCGGCCCACTCTGTGGCCATCAGCGCCTCACGGATGCGCTGGACTTCTTCACGGGAGAACAAGCCGGGAATGTGCAGCAGCATGGCGCGATACCTGAACAAGAGAAGGGCGCCAATGGTATTGATTCTTATTGCTCGTGTAAAACTTTGTTAAAAATCGGGAGACGAATAGCCTTGCAAAACCCGTAACGGCAAATTGTAAAGAATGTAAATTTAGCGCGAATAGTAATCCCTCTCAATTGTTAGGAGGAATTGTTTGCACTATATTCCGCCCTCAAATTCCGGGGGGAGGGATCTTCACATGTCGCGCCAACGTATAAAAATACCTGCCAATTCACCGCGTTTACTGGCTTCGGCCATCGGTGTAGCGCTCACGGCAACCTCTGCTAACCAGATGGCCCAGGCCGCTGAAAGCACCGAAAAGCCAGTGCAGGGCAACAGTATTTCTTTGGGTGCAACCACCGTGACCGGTGAGCAGACCCAGCAGTCGTACCAGACAGAAAAAGCCAGCTCCCAGAAGTACACCGCGCCGCTGGTCGACACGCCGCGCTCGGTCACCGTCATCCCGCAGCAAGTGCTGCAAGACACCGCCGCCACCTCGCTGCAAGACGCCCTGCGCACCGTACCGGGTGTGACATTCGGCGCAGGCGAAGGCGGCAACCCGCAAGGCGACCGTCCTTTTATTCGTGGTTTTGACGCCCAGGGCGATACCTACCTGGATGGCGTGCGTGACGCAGGCGGGCAAACCCGCGAAATTTTCGATATCGAATCCATCGAAGTCAGCAAAGGCCCGAACTCGTCGTTCGGTGGCCGCGGCTCGGCGGGCGGTAGCTTGAACCTGGTGAGCAAGACCCCAAAACTGGGCGACTTCCTCAACGGTGGCTTCACCTACGGCTCGGACCAGACCCGCCGCTACACCGTCGACATCAACCGTCAGTTCCTCGACACCGCCGCGTTCCGTCTGAACCTGATGAGCCACGAGCAAAACGTCGCAGGCCGTGATTCGGTCAACTACGACCGCTGGGGCATCGCCCCCTCGCTGACCTTCGGCCTGGGCACCGACACCCGTCTGAACCTCAGCTACTACCACCTCAAAAGCGACGACCTGCCAGATTCGGGCATTCCTTACGGCTACGGCAGCGCGTCTAAAACCGCCACGCACGTACACGACAAACCGGACGACGGCGGCAACAGCAACAACTTCTACGGCCTCAAAGACCGCGACTTCCGCAAGACCCGTGTCGATATCAGCACCATCACGTTCGAACACGACTTCAACGATTCGATGACCGTGAAGAACACCTTCCGTCACGGCAACACCGGCCAGGACTACATCCTGACCCAGCCGGACGACAGCCAGCACAACGTTAACCAGTACGGTACCGTTTGGCGCCGCGCCAACACCCGTGTGTCGACCACCCAGACCACCACCAACCAGACTGACCTGTACGGTAACTTCAACCTGGCGGGCTTCAAGAACACCTACTCCACCGGTGTTGAGTTCACTCGCGAAGAAACCCGCGCCAGCGGCTACACCGTGACGCCGAACAGCAACCCTAATTGCACCCCGGACAAAGTCGGCAACAGCGGCGGCCAGTGCACCTCGCTGTCCAACCCGAACCCGAGTGACGAGTGGACCGGCACCGAAGCGCGCAACTACTACGGCACCAACACCGTGGGCGTGACCAAAGCCGCCTACGTGTTTGACACCATCGAACTCGACCCGCAATGGCTGCTCAACGCCGGCCTGCGTTACGACCAGTTTGATACCACCGCGAACACCAACGCCGCGACGGGCCGTACCAAAGCCAAAAACGACAGCAACTTCTTCAACTGGCAGACCGGTCTGGTCTGGAAACCACTGGATAACGGCAGCGTTTACCTGTCCTACGCCACATCGGCCACACCGCCAGGCGGCATCGTCGGTGAAGGCGTCGAAGGTAATGGCCTGATTGCTCCGGGCAGCATCATCACCAGCGACCTCAAGCCTGAAGAAACCGTTAACTACGAACTGGGCACCAAGTGGGATGTGTTCCAGGACCGTCTGTCCCTGACCGCTGCGGTGTTCCGTACCGAGAAGAAAAACACCCGTGTCCTGACCGACTCGTACACCTATGAAAACGCCGGTAAATCCCGTGTTGACGGTATCGAACTGTCGGCCAGCGGCAAAATCACGGACAAGTGGCAAGTGTTTGCAGGCTACAGCTACCTGAAAAGCGAGCTGGTTGATCCGGGCATGAAAGCCAACCGTAACGGCAGTGTGAACACGGCTGCAGTGTCGGACAAAGGCAATGAAATGCCGAACACGCCGAAAAACAGCTTCAGCCTGTGGACCACCTATGAAGTCATGCCGAAGCTGACCATTGGCGGCGGTGCGTTCTATGTCGACGCGGTCTATGGCGACACGGCGAACACCGTTTATGTGCCGTCCTACACTCGCTACGATGCGATGGCCAGCTACAAGCTGACCAAAAACATCGACCTGCAACTGAACGTGCAAAACCTGACGGACAAAACGTACTACGACAAAGCGTATGCGGCACACTTCGCCAATCAGGCGGCAGGTCGTACAGCCTTGTTGACTACCAGCTTCCACTTCTAAGCGCGCAAGCCACTGTGGGCAAGCCCACAGCGATAACCAGTGCCCCGACCCAACCATGGCCGGGGCATTTGCGTGTAAACAACGCGGTCACGGCATAATGCGCGGTGACGCAATTCATTGAGCGAGCAAGGCGGCCGTCGTGTTTAAGAAAACCCTGTTCCAGCTGCACTGGTTTTTTGGAATAACCGCAGGGCTGGTCCTGGCCCTGATGGGCATCACAGGCGCGACCGTGTCGTTTCAGGACGAGATACTGGACTGGCTCAATCCGACCGTGCTCAAGGTCCAGAAGCTTGACGGCGGCGTGCTGCCGCCTGCCGAACTGGTGCGTAAAGTCGAGGCCAACGAAGGCAAACAAGTGGCCATGATTTGGGGCGGCATCGACACCGACAGCGCCTCGCGTATCTTTTTCACCCCGCCGCCGGGCGAACGCCGTGGCCAATTGCGCTATGTCGACCCGTACACCGGCGACTACCAGGGCGACGTCTCGGGCCTGGGCTTTTTCAACCTGATGCTGCAACTGCACCGTTTTCTGGCCATCGGTGATACCGGCCGCCAGATCACCGGGGCCTGCACCTTGATGCTGCTGTTTTTCTGCCTGTCGGGCCTGTACCTGCGCTGGCCGCGCAAGGCATTGAACTGGCGCGCCTGGCTGACCCTGGACTGGGCGAAAAAAGGCCGCAGTTTCAATTGGGACCTGCACGCGGTGGCCGGCACCTGGTGCTTGATTTTTTACCTGTTGGCCGCCCTGACCGGCTTGTCCTGGTCCTACGAGTGGTACAACAAAGGCCTGCAAAAACTCTTCTCCGACAGCCCCCACAGCGAACAACGCAAAGGCGGGCGCGGCGGGCCGCCGAGTGCCGGTGGCGCACCGCTGGTGGCAGACTATGAGGCGATGTGGGCCAGTATCCAGAAAGCCGCCGGGCCTGACCTGAGCCAGTTCAACATCCGCATGCCCCCAGCTGGCGGCATGCCCGCGACGGTCTATTACCTGTTGAAAACCTCGCCCCATGAGCGAGCCCTCAACCAGATCACCCTCGACCCGGCTACCGGCGTGGTGAAACGCGTCGATCGCTATGACGAAAAAAGCTACAAGGCGCAATTGCTGACCAGCATCTACGCCCTGCACACCGGCAGCTACTGGGGCATCACCGGGCGTGTACTGGTCACCGTTGCGTCCCTGACCATGCCGCTGTTCTTTATTACCGGCTGGTTGCTGTACCTGGACCGTCGGCGCAAAAAGCGTCAGGTCAAACAGGCGCGTCAGGGCTTTAGCGACACCCAGAGCGATGCGCCGTCCTGGCTGATCGGCTTTGCCAGCCAAAGCGGTTTTGCCGAACAACTGGCCTGGCAGACTGCCGGGCAATTGCAGGCGGCAGGCTTGCCGGTGCGCGTCCAGCCATTGGCCGCCGTCAGCGAAGAAGACTTACAGCAGGCCAGCAATGCCTTGTTTGTGGTCAGCACTTTTGGCGATGGCGAAGCCCCGGACAGCGCGCGCGGCTTTGAACGCAAAATCCTCGGCCAACCGCTGGGCCTCAGCGCCCTCAAGTACTCGGTGCTGGCCTTGGGTGATCGCCAGTACCCGCACTTCTGCGGCTTTGCCACCCGTATCCAGCAATGGCTGGCAGAGCGTGGCGCGCAGTCGCTGTTCAGCCCGGTGCAGGTCGACAGTGGCGACCCCGAAGCCCTGTACCACTGGCAAGTGCACCTCAGCCAACTCACAGGCGCTGTGCCCGGCGCCAACTGGCAAGCGCCGAGCTACAACAACTGGACCCTTGAGCAACGGCAACTGCTTAACCCTGACAGCAGCGGTTCCGGGGTTTACCTGCTGGGCCTCAGCGCGCCTGACGCCAGCTTCACCTGGCAAGCAGGTGACCTGGTTGAGGTGATGCCAAGGCAATCGACCTGGGCGGTTGAACACCTGCTCGATGGGTTGGGCTTGTCGGCAAACACACCGGTACACCTGGATGGCCTGCAAGAAACCCTCGCTCAAGCGTTGGCCAGCCGCCAATTGCCAGAGAATCGCGGGCACTTGGTCGGCCTCCACGCCCAGGCGCTGGTCGACGCCCTGATCCCGTTGAACATGCGCGAATACTCGATTGCCTCCATCCCCCAGGACGGCGTGCTGCAACTGATCGTGCGCCAGGAGCGCCACCCCGATGGCAGCCTGGGCCTGGGCTCAGGTTGGCTGACCGAACATGCACCACTGGGCGCTGCAATCAGCCTGCGGCTGCGGCGCAACAGCGGCTTCCACCTGCCTGCCGAACCTTGCCCGTTGATCCTGCTGGGCAACGGCACCGGGCTTGCCGGGCTGCGCAGTTTGCTCAAGGCCCGAATCGCCCAAGGCCAGCAGCCAAACTGGTTGTTGTTTGGCGAGCGCAATGCGGCGCACGACTTCTACTGCCGCGACGAACTGCAAGGTTGGTTGGCCAGTGGCGAGCTGGCCCGACTGGACCTGGCCTTCTCACGGGACCAGGCGCACAAGGTGTATGTGCAAGACCGACTGCGCGAGGCCGCCGATGAACTGCGTCGCTGGCTGGCGGACGGTGCGGCGATTTACATCTGCGGCAGCCTGAACGGCATGGCAGCGGGCGTGGATCAAACGCTGACCGACCTGCTCGGGGCTGATGCGGTGCAACAGCTGATCGAGCAAGGGCGTTATCGCCGGGATGTTTATTGATCAAAAATACCGCCCTGATGAAAGTCAGGGCGGTGTTTATGAGCCGAAATCTTTTTATTTATTGCCTGATATTTTTTGAAGAAAAACACTGCGGCCTGGAACAATCGTTAGTATTCCTACACGCTTGGGTACAACTGTAGCCAGGGTGCTGTTTATTATTGGCGTCAATCAAGATGCAGGTATCAGAAGTTCCTCCTTCAACTCGGCCATTGGCATTGTTATCAACACCGATAAACAGACACAACGCCGAGCCGCCGCCAATCGGTAACATGTCACACCTCACCCCGCCCAGCAGTGCTGGGCCGCCATCGCACAGCGCGGCGCCATACGCGGGGGCTACAGTGCCAAGCAGAATAAATAACGCGCTGGCTATGTAGTTGCTGACAGATCTTTTTATATTGCCTCTGTTCATAATTAATTCCTTTTGCTAATGCAATCTCGAAAATTCATATTTACAAGATTAGGCAAAGAATCAGTCAATTATGTGCTTGAAGAAAATAAAAGAACTTTCTTACAGCCAGCGCTGTGATATCCACGCTTAGTGGGCGGCAGTGAAGTTTTAAACAATTACGCTGAACTTGGCACATCAACTTTTCACAGGGAAGTGAAACATGCTGCCACGCCTCACCCATGAGCAACGCCAGTTCGCCCGGCGTTTACGCGTCGAGCAAACCGACTGCGAGTTACGCCTTTGGCAAAAAATACGCGCCAGACAACTGCTGAATCTAAAATTCCGCCGCCAGCATCCCTGCCCGCCCTATGTACTGGACTTCTATTGTGTTGAGTTAAAGCTGGCCATTGAACTCGATGGCGGCCAGCATTTTGATGCGCCGTTGTTGGCCTACGACCGGCGTAGAACCGGTTACCTGCAAGGTCTGGGGATCACCGTGTTGAGGTTTGATAACCGGCAGGTGCTTGAACAAATGAATGAGGTATTGGAAGAGGTGTATCGCGTGGCCGGGCGAATGTTAAAAGCGCCCTCACCCCAGCCCTCTCCCTCCGGGAGAGGGAGCTGACCGAGTCGTTTTCGACATCAGCGCCAAACCAGCAGACCGCAGCAAATCAACAGCAACCCCAATCTGTTCCTTCTCCCTCCGGGAGAGGGAGCTGACCGAGTCGTTTTCGATATCAGCGCCAAACCAGCAGACCGCAGCAAATCATCAGCAACCCCCAATCGGTTCCTTCTCCCTCCGGGAGAGGGAGCTGACCGAGTCGTTTTCGACATCAGCGCCAAACCAGCAGACCGCAGTAAATCATCAGCAACCCCCAATCAGTTCCTTCTCCCTCCGGGAGAGGGCTAGGGTGAGGGGCTTTTGCTCTCACGATTATTCGGGATGTTTCGCACAGCTTTGCCAATTGCTGCGTTTGCAGTACGGCGCCTATAGTCATCGCTCGCCCAAAAGGCGACCGGGTTTGGCGATCTGGCAAATATTTCAATGCAATGCGTAATTGCTATCCATGGCTGAGCGTGTATTTTGCTCGCAATGCTTTATGGCAGCTGTGCGTGGGAGATCTTCGGATCTGCCGGTTTTTGCTTGGGGTTACCGGTTCGCCAACCCGCGTACAGCGGCCACCTGTTTTTGTTTGGCGACGAACGTGCAAGATGCCGACGCCATCGACCTCAAACAGCTCGCCACCACCGCCATGATCCTGCTGCGCGATGGCTGCGATCTGCTCAATGTCCTGGGCTGGCGTTTACAACCGAAATAAGCGAGATGGCTGGCCCTCACCCCAAGCCACTCCCAGAGGGAAAGGGGCCTGACCGAGTCGTTTTTCGACATCAGCGCCAAAGCCAGCAGACCGCAGCCAATCAACAGCAACCCCCAATCGGCTCCCTCTCCTTCGGGAGAGGGCTGGGGTGAGGGGCTGGCGTCACGCCTTGGCCGTTTCCAGCGCCATGTCCACCGGTTCCGGGCGTTTGATCAGGGCGTAGACCACTGCGGTCACCAGGCTACCGGCCACGATCGCCAGCAAGTACAGCAACGCGTGGTTGATGGCATTCGGGATCAACAGCACGAACAACCCGCCGTGCGGCGCCATCAGTTTGCAGCCGAAGTACATCGACAACGCCCCCGTCAGCGCACCGCCCACAACGCTGGCCGGGATCACCCGCAGCGGGTCTTTGGCCGCAAACGGGATCGCGCCTTCCGAGATAAAGCACAACCCCAGCACCATCGCCGCCTTGCCCGCTTCGCGTTCGGTCTGGGCGAATTTGCGGCGTGCAATCAGGGTCGCGATGCCCAAACCAATCGGCGGCACCATGCCCGCTGCCATGGTCGCCGCCATCGGTGCATAACTTTGCGAGGCCAGCAAACCGACCGAAAACGCATACGCCGCCTTGTTGATCGGCCCACCCAGGTCCACACACATCATGCCGCCCAGCAACACGCCCAACAGGATCGCGTTGGTGGTGCCCATGCTGTCGAGGAAATGCGTCAAGCCTTCGAGCATGCCGGCCACCGGCTTGCCGACCACGTAGATCATCACCAGGCCGGTGAACAGGCTGGCAAACAACGGGATGATCAAAATCGGCTTCAGCGCTTCAAGGCTTTGCGGCAACCGCGCATAACGGCTGATCGCCTTGGCGCAGTAACCGGCAATAAAACCGGCAATGATCCCGCCAATAAAACCAGCCCCCAAGGTGCTCGCCAACAAGCCGCCAATCATCCCCGGCGCCAGGCCTGGACGGTCGGCAATCGAGTAGGCGATGTAACCCGCCAGCAACGGCACCATCAATTTAAAGGCCGCATCCCCGCCGATTTGCATCAGCGCCGCAGCCAGGGTGCCCGGTTCTTTATAAGCGGTAATGCCAAACACAAAGGACAACGCGATCAGCAAGCCGCCCGCCACCACCATCGGCAGCATGAACGACACACCAGTGAGCAGGTGCTTATAGACGCCGGTTTTCTCTTGCTTGGCCGGTGCCGCACCGCCCGTTGCCGCGCTCTCTTGCCGACCTTCGGCCAGGGCTTTTTTCAGCGTGGCTTCAGCCTGTTTAAGCGCAATACCGGTGCCGCAGCGGTAGATTTTCTTGCCCGCAAAACGCTCAGTCGGGACTTCAATATCAGCCGCCAACAGCACCACGTCCGCGTCGCTGATGGCCTGGGCACTCAACGGGTTGCGGGCGCCAACCGAGCCTTGGGTCTCGACCTGCAAGTCGTAGCCCAAGCGCTTGGCCGCCTGTTGCAAGGCTTCTGCCGCCATAAAGGTGTGCGCCACGCCCGTCGGGCAGGCAGTCACGGCAACAATTTTAGGCGCGTGGGCCTGCTCGGTAACCTCAGCCTCAACGCTGGGGGCGGTGTACACCTGAGCTTCGTTGACGCCACGCAGCAACACGGCTTCAACATCTTGCAGGGCCTGGGCCGGGCTGCTCTGGAAAACCCGCTTGCCAATAAAACGCTGCATGTCCAACGGCGTGCTGCTGACCACCAGCACCCACTCCGCTTCGTCGATGGTCGCTTTGGACAACTGACGTTCCGGGTGCTTGGGGTCATGCACTTCTACGCTGGTGCTCCAGCCCTGACGCTGCGCGGCGGCATCGAGCAAGCGGGCACACAGCACGCTGGTCACCATACCGTTGGGGCAACCCGTCACAATGGCTAATTTCATGTGTATCCCTCTTATTCTTGTGCCAGGGCGCGAACGTTGACGCCGCTTTCGAGCGTCACTAACTGCAGCGCATCGCTGATTCCAAAACCGATCTGGGTGACCGCCATTGCCGCAATCGCGGTTGCGCTGCGCAGGGTCTGTTCCGGGCTGTGGCCGCTGATCAGGCCGTGCACCATGCCCGCCAGCAGAGAATCGCCTGCCCCGACCGTACTTGCCACGCGCACTTTGGGCGGCAGCGCCTGCAAGGGTTGAGTCCCGCGGCTGAACCAGTTCACGCCGTCCGCCCCGTGAGAAATCACCACATGGGAAATCCCCAGGGTCTGTAACTCGGTGGCAGCCGCGACTTGCGATGCCACGCTGCTGACCGGGTGGCCCAGCGCTTCACTGAGTTCTTCGGCATTCGGTTTGACCAGCCACGGGCCTGCACGCAAGCCTTCTTTCAAGGCTTCACCGCTGGTGTCCAGAATCACTTTGCAGCCCAAGGCTTTGAGGCGCAGCACCAATTCGCGCAACCACTGCGCGCTGACGCCACGTGGCAAGCTGCCCGCCACTACCACCGCATCATGGCTGGCGGCAATGTGGTCGAGTTTGTCGAGCAAGGCGTGTTGCGCCAGATCGTTCACGTGCGGGCCGGGGCCATTGATGTCCGTGACGCGGCCATCGTCTTCGGCAAGTTTGATGTTGCTGCGGGTTTCGCCTGGCACGCGGATAAACGCGTCAGCAAAACCACGGCGCGCAAACAACGCGTTGAAGGCTTGTTGATTGTCTTCGCCCAGAAACCCGCTGACGGTCAGCGAGTGGCCAAGGTCGGCCAGCACTTGCGCCACGTTGAGGCCCTTGCCCGCCGCATGGCTGAGCAAGGCCTGGCTACGATTAACTTCGCCGGGCTCCAGGTGCGACACGCGCACGGTCAAGTCCAGCGCCGGGTTAAGGGTGATGGTGAGAATTCTGGCCATTACAGGGCCTCTACCAATGCGCGGACTTCGTCCGGGCTGCCGACGCTCAGGGCCTGTTCGGCCAGTGTTTTAAGACGTTCCATGTTCAACTCACGTACTCGTGCTTTAACTTCAGGGATACTGCGGGCCGAGACGCTGAGTTCATCCACACCCATGCCCACCAGCACGGGCACCGCCAATGGGTCGGCCGCCAATTCACCGCACACACCCACCCATTTGCCGTGGGCATGGGCGGCGCGAACGGTGATGTCGATCAGTTGCAGCACTGCCGGGTGCAAGCCGTCGGCCTGTGCCGACAAGGTCGGGTGACCACGGTCGATGGCCAGGGTGTATTGCGTCAGATCGTTGGTGCCGACACTGAAAAAGTCGACTTCCTTGGCCAGCACCGGCGCCAGCAAGGCGGCAGAAGGCACCTCGACCATGATCCCCAACTGCAAGTCAGCCACCGGGATTTCCAGACGCAGACGCTCAGTCATGTCCCGGGCCGCACGCCATTCAGCCACGCTGCCAACCATCGGGAACATGATGCGCAGCGGGCGGTTGTCAGCCGAGCGCAACAGCGCGCGCAGTTGGCTTTCCATGATCTGCGGGCGCTGCAAGGTCAGACGAATGCCGCGCACCCCCAAAAATGGGTTTTCTTCTTTTTCGATGGGCCAGTATGGCAGGGGTTTGTCGCCACCCACGTCCAACGTGCGCACCACCAAAGGTCGCCCATGCAGGTCGTCCAGCACACGGCGGTACTCGGCTTCCTGGGTCGCTTCATCCGGCGCCTGCGGGTGGGCCATAAAAATAAGCTCGGTGCGCAACAAGCCAATGCCTTCAGCGCCCTGCTCAACCGCGGCGGCCACGCCTTTGCTCTCACCGATGTTGGCGAATACTTCAACGGCGTGCCCGTCCAGGGTGACGGCGGGTTGATGGCGCAACTCCGAGGCGGCCAGCAAGCGTTGTTCACGGCTGTCACGCTCATCGAGGGCGCGTTGCAGGGCATCCGCATCGGGGGCCACGTGCAAGCGGCCACGCTGGCCGTCGATCAACAATTGCGTGCCCGGTGCCAGCAACAACACGGCGTCACCGGCCCCCACCAGAGCAGGTATGCCCAAGGCGCGCGCAACGATGGCGCTGTGTGCGGTCGCCCCGCCGCGTGCGGTCAAAATGCCCGCCACCCGCGCCGGGTCCAGGCGCGCTACGTCCGAAGGCCCGACTTCGTCCATCACCAGCACGTAGGGTTGATCGGGTTCAGCCAGGGTTTCGACGCCACACAACTGCGCCAGCACGCGGCGACCAATATCGCGCAAGTCTGCCGCACGCTCGGCCAGCAGCGCGTCCTGCAAGGACTCCTGCTGACGGGCCGCCGCTTCGATCACCGCCATCCAGGCGGCTTCAGCGCTTTCGCCCTGCTTGAGCCGCGAGCCGACTTCATCAGTCAGTTCCGGGTCGTCGAGCATTTCCTGGTGGGTGATGAAAATCTCGCGAATAGCCTTGGACTGGCTGCGCTGGATCAGCGTTTCGATGTCTTGGCGCACTGCACCGATAGCACCGTGCAGACGCTCACGCTCAACGGCGGACGACTCACCGCGCAGCGGGTAATCGAAGGTTTGCAGCACCTGAATATGCGCCGGGCCGATGGCAATGCCCGGCGATGCCGCCACGGCATGGATCACGCTGCCGGCAGCCGGGGCCAACACCACTTCAGCAATCTCGGCCAACGCTGGCGCGTGTTCGGTTTGCGGTGCCAGTGGCTCGACTTCTTCGCCAAGGCCTTCTTCAACCGCCGCCAAAATGGCCGGCAAGGCGTCATTAGCGATGGTCGGTTCTGCGATAAATTCCAGCACCTGGCCACGACGTGCGCCGAGGCTGAGCAGTTTGCTCAAGCTCTTGGCTGACACGGCGCTGCCCTCTTGGCCATCGAGGATGCGCACACGAATATCGCCCTCAAAGCCCTTGGCCAATTGCGCGAGCACTTTGGCAGGGCGCGCATGCAAACCGTGGGCATTGGCCAGGGTGATGCGTGCACTCGGCCAATCGGCTGGCAACTCGCCGCCCAGGGCTTCAAGCACCGCACGGCGACTGGTGGCGCGGCCCAACTCTTGGCCACGCCCTTCAATCAATAAGGCGCACAGGCGTTCAAGCAGGGCCTGGTGCGCCTCGCCCAAACTGGCCAGGCAGAACAGCCCGCTGAGTGGCTGGCCAAGGTAACGAATGGGTTTGTCAGGGGTCACAAACGCCAGCCCCGGGCGTTTGACCGTTTGTTCGCTGTGCAGCCACCACAGGCCATCGCCCAGCGGCAGCGCTTCTGCTTGTTGCAGGACGGCGGCAAAGCCGTTGCTCACGCAATCGGCCTGGCGCAGTAAACGCGCACCGCGCCAAACCAGTTCTTCAAAGTCGTCGGCAGACACGCCAAGACCGATCATCTGAGCGTCCAGCGCCAGCTCTTGCGGGGCGCCCTGGAGCAATTTGAGCAGCGCCTCTGGTGTGCTGGCGCGGCGCAGGGCTTCACCCAGATCGGTTTCACCCAGCGCCCGGGTCAGCAGTTGCAAGAGGCGCAGGTGTTCATCGGACTTGGCCGCAATCCCGATCGCCAAGTAAACAATCTGCCCGTCGCCCCAGTCCACACCCTGTGGAAACTGCAATAAACGCACGCCGGTGGTGTGCACCAGGTCGCGGGTTTCAGGGGTGCCATGGGGGATCGCAATACCTTGCCCCAAAAAGGTTGAGCCTTGAGCCTCACGCGCCTGCAAGCCATTCAGATAACCTTCGGCCACCAAACCATCGGCGACCAGTTTATCGGCGAGTAAGTGCAGCGCCGCAGACTTGTCCACAGCCGTTTGGCCCATGGAAATCTGCTCTATGGTGAGCTCGAGCATGCGTTCTCCTTTTCCGACGCTCAATGGCGCACGGTATTGTTTTGAATTATGTCAGCTTAGGTCGCTCTCCCCGGAGTGTGTCAGCAGATGTGTGGCAAGCACCCTGCTGTCGTAGGAAAACACCTTAAATCACGTAGGCTGAATCGTTTAATCAAGAAAGAACGGCACGTTACTGCATAATCGCTCGCGCTTGAAGCCCAACCTGTCGGTTTGATCGATGTCAACCGAGCGATGTTGCAAAAAAATACAGTGACCACAAGGCAGACGATGATCGACTGCCGTAATCGGTTAGGATTGACCACAATGTCGACACGTACTACAAAAAATAAGGAATTTTCGGCGTGAAGCTCAGTGATATTGCACACCTGGCAGGGGTTTCGGTGACTACCGCCAGCTATGTCATCAATGGCAAGGCCGAGCAGCAGCGCATCAGCAGCAGCACGGTCGAGCGCGTACGCGCAGTCGTCGAGGCGCATGGGTTTACTCCCAACCCGCAAGCCGCAGGCCTGCGTAGCCGACACACGCGCACACTGGGTTTTATTCTCCCGGACCTCGAAAACCCGAGTTATGCACGCATCGCCAAGCAACTGGAGCAAGGCGCCCGTGCGCGTGGCTATCAATTGCTGATCGCCAGCTCCGATGACGCCCCCGACAGCGAGCGGCAGTTGCTCAAGCTGTTCCGTGCCCGCCGTTGCGACGCCTTGTTTGTGGCCAGTTGCCTGCCACCGGAAGATGACAGCTACCGCCAACTGCAAGACCTCGGCATGCCGATCATTGCGATTGACCGGACCCTCGACCCGGCGCGCTTCTGCTCCGTGATCAGCGATGACTGCGAAGCCAGCCTGCAACTGACCCGCAGCCTGCTCAAACCCCTGCCGCAGCAAATCGCCCTGATCGGCGCACGCCCCGAACTGAGCATCAGCCAGGCGCGGGCGGCGGGCTTCAAACAGGCACTGGAAGGCTTTGAAGGTGAAATCCTGATCGAGCACGGCGCAGCCTTCAGCCGCGACTGTGGCCGCCGTATCATCGACGAGTTGCTGGAGCGTTTGGGGCATTTTCCTGAAGCGCTGGTTACAACCTCCTACGTGCTGCTGCAAGGCATGTTCGATGCGTTGCTGGAGCACCCTGATCAAACGCCGCCGCTGCGCCTGGCCACGTTTGGTGATACGCAGTTGCTGGACTTCCTGCCGTTGCCGGTCAATGCCATGGGCCAACAGCACCCGCTGATCGCTGAAAAAGCCCTGGAACTGGCCTTGGCAGCCATTGAAGATCGGCGCTACGAGCCGGGTATTCGGGCCATTGCGCGTACCTTTAAACAGCGCATTCAGTAGGTTGACTGCATGCACCTGATCGACACCCACACCCACCTCGATTTCCCGGATTTTGACCCCGACCGCACGTCTTTACTGGCGCGCAGCCGGGCGCTGGGGGTCAGGCAAATGGTCGTGTTGGGGGTGTATCAGGACAATTGGCAGCGCCTGTGGGACTGGGTCCAAACCGACCCTCAGCTCTACGCCGCCTTTGGCTTGCATCCGGTGTACCTGGAACAGCACCGGCCCGAGCATGTGCGCGAACTTGGGCAATGGCTGGAGCGTCTGGCCGGGCACCCGCAGTTGTGCGCGGTCGGTGAGATCGGCCTCGACTACTTTTTGCCGGAGCTGGATCGCGACGCACAGCAGGCGTTATTTGAAGCGCAGTTAACACTGGCGGCAGACGCCTCACTCCCGGCCTTGCTGCACGTACGCCGCAGCCATGCGCCGGTGATTGCGACCTTGAAGCGTTTTCGGCTTAAGCGCGGCGGGATCATTCATGCGTTTGCCGGCAGCCGGGAAGAAGCCCGCGAATACATCAAGCTGGGGTTCAAATTGGGCTTGGGTGGCGCCGCGACCTGGCCGCAGGCTTTGCGCCTGCGCAAAGTCATCGCCGACTTGCCGCTGGAATCCATCGTGCTGGAAACCGATTCACCGGACATGGCGCCTGTCATGTACCCCAACCAACGTAATAGCCCGGAGCACTTGCCGGCTATTTGCGAGGCGCTGGCGGGAGTCATGGGGATCAGTGCCGAGGTGTTGGCCGAGGCCAGCACGGCGAATGCGTGTGACGTGTTTGGCTGGGAAGCTAACTAAAACTCTGTAGGAGCGAGCTTGCCTCGCGATCTTTTAAACCAGCAAAAGATCGCGAGGCAAGCTC